>JBBSMV010000027.1:0-17071 GCA_038232975.1 Rhodothermales bacterium | reverse complement strand
TCATCGTCTCAGATGCAAAGATGGTAGTCATTCCCGCGAAGGCGGGAATCCAGAAGGCGTGCTGGGCGCTCTGGATTCCCGATCGGGGTCGGGAATGACGGTGCTTTTGAAGGAGGTGTCAGAACTTAGCGACCCTGCCCTGTCCAGGGGGAGAGCTTAACGTGGAAACTCCATAAGGCTATGCAAACCCATCAAGGCTATGCAAACCCATCCTAGGCAGACCGCTTGGACCTCGTCACTCGGAGCCCGCCAGCTCCTCGTCCTCGGTGAAGCGGTAACCCACGCCCCAGACGGTCTGGACGTAGCGCGGCGTCGCCGGGTCCGGCTCGATCTTGCTGCGGAGGCGGTTGATGTGCGAGTTGACGGTGTGGCTGTAGCCGGCGTACTGGTAGCCCCAGACCTTGTCGAGGAGCTCCTGCCGGCTGAAGGCCCGGCCGGGGTGCTGCGCGAAGAGCGCCAGCAGGTCGAACTCCTTGGCCGTCAGCTCGACCGGCTCGCCGCCGAGGTGCACCTTGCGCTTCGACGGCTCGATGAGCAGCTCGCCGAAGGCCAGATCGCCGACCTCCTCCTCGGGCTGGTCCAGCTCGACGCGGCGCAGCAGCGCGCGCACGCGGGCGATCAGCTCGCGGATCGAGAACGGCTTGGTCACGTAGTCGTCGGCCCCGAGCTCGAGGCCGAGCACCTTGTCGACCTCCTCGGACTTCGAGGTCAGCATCAGGATCGGCATGGCGCGCCCGTGCGTGCGGAGCTGCTTGCAGACCTCGACGCCGTTCATCCCCGGCAGCATCAGGTCGAGGATGACGAGCGCGTAGGCCTCGGCGAGGGCCTTCTGGAGGCCGAGCGCGCCGTCGGCGACGGCGTCGACGCGGTAGCCGAGGTCGCCGAGGTGGAGGCTCAGCAGGTCGGCGATGTCAGGCTCGTCCTCGACGAGCAGGATGGCAGGCTCTCCATGCATCACGGTAAGATCGTCTAGTTGGTCAACGGCGAGATAGCGACAGCCTACGGCGGGCCGGCCGCCGGACGCATCACAGAAGCGTAAGATGAACCGCAGCCGCGGCCTCGCTCGCAGAGGCGGACGCGCCCGCCTTTCATGCTGACGGGCGAGACGAGTCCGTGACCCGTCCCGCCCGTCGCGCGTCGCAGACCGGGTACCCACGAACCCGGCGATGGCTCTCCTTACTGCGACGCGAGTGACAGCGACGTGATCGTGACGCGGATGATCTCGGCGTTCGGCGGGTAGGAGAACCCGTCGTTCTCGCCGCCGTCGCCGATGCGGATGTTCTCACCCTCGCCGGCCGGGCCGGTGTCCGGCGCGGGCTGACGGATCACCTGGAACGGCCCGACGCCCGGCTCCTGGTCGCCCTCGGTGCCGGCGTCGTAGAGCGAGAGCCGGTCGGTCACGTCGCCGCTGACGGCGGTGCCGTCCGGGAAGAGGTCCAGCCCCTCGGGCGAGAAGGCGTAGTAGAGGTCGTTCGACTGGACGTACATCGTCGCCAGGTTGAGGCGGTCGCCGGGCGCGGCGTCGACGGTGAAGGTGAAGCTGCCGCCGGGCGGGATGGCCCCGTCCATCGCGGCCCCGTCGCCGCGCACGAAGGCACCGGAGTCGCTCACGTCGCTGTCAGTGGCGAGGGCGGCGGCGGCGGGCATCGGGTTGCCGTCCTCGGCAATCGCCTCGATCCCCATCGGGGCTTCTTCGCCGTCGGTGAACCACTCGAAGTCGCCGTTGTGGACGGCGTAGGCACCGGGCGAGAGCGGGACGGTGACCCCGGTCACGTCGGCGAGCTCATCGGCGAGGCCGCGCGCGATGGGCGTCGGCATCCCGCCGAGCATCGCCGCCGGGAAGCCGTCTTCGGCGATCAGCTCGAGGCCGGGGCTGGCCGGCTCGCCGAGCCGGTACATCTGGTAGCCGTCCACGTGCGCGGCCCACGCGAAGGGCGAGAGCGGGACGGCCCCGTCGGCGAGGTCCGTGTTCTCGATCAGGCCCGGCACCGAGACGTTCCTGACGGTCACGGTGAAGGTCGAGGTCGCACTGTTGTGAGCAATCGTGACCTGGATGACGTCGTCCTTGTCAGGATAGGAGAACCCCTCGACGTCCTCGCCCCCGTCCTCGATGAGCATGACGACGCCGTTCTCGGCCGGGCCGAAATCTGTCTGCATCGGGTCCTGGACGAGCTTCTGAAACTCGCCCTGGCCGGGTTCTTCGTTGATCTCGGTGCCGGCGTCGTAGAGGAAGAGCTGGTCGGTCACGTTCCCGATGACGGGCGAGCCGTCCGGGTTGAAGAGCGCGAGGCCCTCGGGCGGGAAGGCGTAGAAGAGGTCGTTCGACTGGACGAACATCGTCGCCATGTTGAAGCGCATCCCGGACATCGGGAGCGTGTTGGCCGGAGCCGTGAAGCTGAACGAGACAGACTCGCCCGGCTCAATCGGCGGTCCGGCGGGGCCGGTGGGCTGTGCGACGGCCCCGCTCTTGAGCACGGGGTTCATCGGTCCGACGTTGTCGATCTTAACGGTGAAGCGCGCGCCATCGCTGCCACCGCCGCCATCGTCGCTGTCACAGCCGGCGAGGAGGGGGATGCAGAGCGCGAGGGCTAGCGCGAAGGAGAGCAGTTTGGTATGCATATCGGATGTGAGCTGAGTATACGTGGGCTGAGTATACGTGGATAGCGAGGCAGCGCGTGGGTACAGCCTCGGATAAGATGCTTAATTTACCTAGGCCTCTGTGCTCTCGGCATCACGGAAGCGTCACACCCCGGTGAAGATCGTGTAGTGCGGCCGGCGGTGCTCCGGCCGTATTTCAGCGCCGCCTGATTGACAACACCCCAGGTGTTCTGGTATCCTGCACCGCGTCGTTCCTCTCCTCCTCGCCCGCCTCGTCATGGAAATCCCGTCGCTCGTCCTGCGCCAGCTCTACACCTTCGGCAGCCTCCACAACCACAACGGCGGCGTCCGCTTCAGCCTCAAGAACCGGCTCACCGACGTCGAGCTGACCGGCCTCCAGGAGATCGTGATCGGCGAGGAGCACGTCCCGGCCGACGCCATCACCCTCACGCTAGAGGACGGCACGACGCGGCGGCCGGGCGACATCTCGGAGGCCCACCCGCTCGCGTTCCCGCTGCGGGGGACGCTGCACGTGGACGTTAACGGGCTGAAGCTCGACGAGGGCAGCTACAACCTCACGATCGGCTACCGGGCCGCCGGCTACGGCGACCTCTCGTTCGAGGTCCGCGACGCCATCCGCCAGCCCCAGGCCGACCGCGTCCGCATCCCGCGCGACGAGGAGGACGACTACGGCGAGGACGCCATCGCCGCGCGCCGGCAGTTCGTCGAGGCCTTCGCCGGGGTGGAGCTCGAGCACGTCCCGCACTACTCGTTCGACCCGCACGCGCTCCAGGGCAACGTCGAGAGCTTCATCGGCGTGGCGCAGATCCCGCTCGGCATCGCCGGGCCGCTGACGGTCCACGGCGAGCACGCCGAGGGCGACTACCTCATCCCGATGGCGACCACCGAGGGCACGCTCGTCGCCAGCTACAACCGGGGGATGAAGGTGCTCAACCTCTCCGGCGGCGTCAAGTGCACCGTCTCGGACGACTGCATGCAGCGCGCCCCGGTCTTCATCTTCGAGTCGGCGCGCGAGGCGCGCGACTTCAAGCAGTGGCTCTGCGACAACATGGACCCGATCCGCGAGGCCGCCGAGGGGACCACGAGCATCGGCAAGCTGCTCTTCATCGACACCTACCTCTCGAACAAGTTCGCCTTCTGCCGCTTCAACTTCTCGACCGGCGACGCCGCCGGGCAAAACATGGTCGGCCGCGCCACCTTCGCCGCGTGCTCGTGGATACTCGATACCAACGACACCATCCGGCGCTTCTACCTCGAGAGCAACTTCGCCACCGACAAGAAGGCCAGCCAGGTCAACATCATGCGCACCCGCGGCAAGCGCGTCACCGCCGAGTGCACGGTCCAGGCCGAGGTGCTCCGCCAGCACATGCGCGTCGAGCCGCAGAGCCTCTACTACCACTGGGGCATCGCCGCCGGCATCGGCTCGATCCTCTCCGGGGCCAACAACAACGGCCTCCACAGCCCCAACGGCATCACGGCCATGTTCATCGCCACCGGGCAGGACGTGGCGAACGTCGCCGAGAGCTCGGCGGCGCTGCTCTACTGCGAGATGACGCCGGAGGACGACCTCTACATGTCGATCACGATCCCGAGCCTGATCGTGGCGACCCACGGCGGCGGGACCGGCGGGGCGACGCAGCAGGAGTGCCTGCGGATGCTCGGCTGCGTGGGCCGGGGCACGGTCAAGAAGCTCGCCGAGATCATCGCTGGCGTGGTGCTGGCCGGCGAAATCTCGCTCGGCTCGGCGATCTCGTCGCACGACTGGGTCTCCAGCCACGAGCAGTACGGCCGCAACCGCTAGCGCGGGCAAGGTGCGAACTCCGGCCGCCCCTCGGCGTCGAAGCCTCTTCCACCTGATGATCCCGGCGATGACTCTCTACGCGACCTACGACGGCGACGTGCTCCGCCCCGACGAGCCGCTCGACCTCGCCGAGGGCGCGCGCGTGCGCCTCACCGTTGAAAACCCGGAGCCTGAACTCGAAGCCCCCGAAGCTAAGCTCGGTGAGCCGTACTCCGCGTTCCGCATCATAGAGTCCCTCCAGCTTCAGGGGCCGCCGGACTGGTCGGAGAACATCAACGAGTACCTCACGGGCGAACGGAAGCTCGATGACTGAGGTCTTTCTCGACACGTCCCACATCATCGCGCTTGCTTCAGCGACAGATCAATACCACGAAGACGCACGGCGCTGGCAATTCCACCTGGAGCGGCTAAACACGCGAGGGCTTACTACGCAGGCTGTGCTCCTAGAGGTCGGAAACGCGCTATCCAAACGCCACCTTCGCAGAGGGGCAGTCGCTGTTGTGGACGGATTCTCACACGACCCGACTGTGGACATCGTGCCGCTGACCCCGGACCTGTTCGACCAGGGCTTCGCGCTTTTCGGCGAGCGGCCGGACAAGGAGTGGGGCCTCGTGGACTGCGTCTCGTTTGCGGTGATGCGCGAGCGCGGACTGGGGGACGCCCTCACCGCCGACATTCACTTCCGGCAGGCCGGCTTCCGCGCCCTGCTGCTGGAGCCACTCCCCTAGCCACGAGCAGTACGGCCGCAACCGCTGAGGCGGCCCACGGGGGAACGGAAGCTCGAGGACGGAGGAGCGACGGGGACCGCTGCAGACGGGGTCCGCCGCAGGAGATTCCCGGACCGGGGATCGAAAGGAACGTGGCTGCTTTAAAGGAGGGCCTCTCTAGATTGCCACTCTCTGCCTCAGATTGCCACTCTCTGCCTCAGATTGCCACTCTCTGCCTCAGATTGCCACTCTCTGCCTCGCCCTATGAAAGCGCGCGTCATCCTCAACCCCAATGCCGGCAGCGCCGACGCCGCCGACCTGCTCCGCGAGGCGCTCCGCCCGGCCCACTTCGTCGAGCTGCTCGTCTGCGACGAGGCCGGCCACGGCTGCCGCCTCGCCGCCGAGGCCGTCGCGCAGGACTACGACCTCGTGATCGCCGCCGGCGGCGACGGGACGGTGAACGAGGTCATCAACGGGCTGGCACCCGACTTCGGCCGGACGGCCCTCGGCATCGTCCCGCTCGGGACGGGCAACGACCTCGCCCGCACGCTCGCCCTCCCCGAGGACCCCGCCGAGGCTTTCGAGGTGGCGCTTCACGGCGAGCGCCGCCCGCTCGACCTGATCCGCGTCGGGGGGAGCGACAAGACGACGTATGCCGCGAACGTCTGCGGGGGCGGCTTCACCGGCACGCTCGACGAGGCGATGACGGACGAACTGAAGGCGACGTGGGGGCCGTTCGCCTACCTCGTCGGCACGGCGAAGGCGCTCCCGAACATGAACGAGTACGAAACCCTCGTGACGTGGGAGGACGGGGAGCCGGAGCGCGTGGAGGCGCTCAACGTGATCGTGGCGAACGGGCGCACGGCCGGCGGTGGGCGTCCGGCCGCGCCGCGCGCCAACCCCGAGGACGGCCTCCTCGACGTCGTCATCGTGAAGGAGTGCTCGGCGGCGGCGCTGGCCGGCCTCGCCGCCCGCGCCCTCGCTGGGGACTACCTCGACAGCGAGCACATCCTCTTCCGCCGCGCCCGCCGCCTCCGCGTCGCGTCGCGGCCGGGGATGTGGTTCAACGTGGACGGCGAGCTGCACACGAACGACCCGGTGACGTTCGAGGTGCTGCCCGGCGCGCTCCGCGTAGCCGTCGGGGAGGACTACACAGCCGAGGCGGGCACGCGACGGTGAGACGCAGAGGGCGGTGGGTGCCAGCCCTCGGGTGACCGCGAGGGATCGCGGAGGGCGTGGTGCTCGGTGGTGGGGTTACCTTTTCCACCTTCCTCCCCCACTCCCTTAGGGGGCAAGACGCTGAACGGTCCAGCCGTCGGCGGTGCGGGTGTAGGCGAGGCGGTCGTGGAGGCGGCTCGGGCGGCCCTGCCAGAACTCGATCCGGGCCGGGACGACGCGGAAGCCGCCCCAGTGCGGCGGGCGCGGCACGTCGCCGCCGGGGTACTGCGCCTCCAGCGCTTCGAGCCGCGCCTCCAGCACGGCCCGGTCCGGGACCGGGCGGCTCTGGTCCGAGGCCCACGCGCCGAGCCGGCTCCTGCGCGGCCGGCTCTCGAAGTAGGCGTCCGACTCGGCCGCGCTCACCTTCTCGGCCGTCCCCTCGACGCGGACCTGCCGCTCCAGCCGCTCCCACCAGAACACGAGCGCGGCGCGGGCGTGCGCCGCGAGGTCATGGGCCTTGCGGCTTTCGTAGTTGGTGTAGAACACGAACCCGCGCGCGTCCACCCCTTTGAGGAGGACGATTCGGGCACCGGGCTGCCCGTCCGCCCCGAGCGTCGCCAGCGTCATCGCGTTCGGCTCGGCAACGCCTGCCGCGAGAGCCTCGCCGAACCAGCGCTCGAAGAAGCGGACCGGGTCGGCGTCGGCGTCCCGCTCGGAGAGGCCGGCGCGGGTGTAGGACCGGCGGAGAGCGGCAAGGTCAGACATCGGAGGACAGAGGACAGCACATAATAATAGAGGGCCGCTCAACCGCATGGGGCAGCGACCGAGACGGTAGAACGAGGCAAGACCGTGCAGCCCTGCGTCGGCGTGCAGCGGCGAGTTATGCTTCCCGGTTATCGGCCGGTTATCGGGCGCGCACGCGGACTCGATTCTCCTCTACGATCCAAAGTTGCCCGGTGATCGTCTCCCGGTTCAGTAGCGGCAGCAATCTCTGAAGCACGCCAAGTACGGAAGGCTTATCCTGCTGCCGAAGCCGGAACACGAGTAGACCTGCGTACTCCTCCGGCGGGTACGCTCGGATGTCGGCGACGTCGGTGTCGAAGGTGACGAGCGCTCGCGCCTCGCGCTGACAGACAGCCGCTACGTCCGGGTCTAGCTCTCCACCCATGTCCTGCTCCAGTATCGTAGTCGCGTCGTGCCCTGATTCGCGGAGGAGCGCTACCATCTCGACCGGGAGATTCTCGTCGAGCTTGAACCTCATGCCGGAATAGCGAGCACCCGCTCCCCGGCCAAGTCAGCGGCATAGGCAAGCGCGGCCCGAATAGCCTCGGCGGAGACAGAGGGGTAGCTCTGCATAATCTCCTCTGCCGAGAGGCCAGCCGCGAGGTTATCAAGGACGACGGAGACGAGCACGCGCGTGCCCTTGATACAGGCTTTGCCGTGGCAGACCTGGGGATCGACCGTGATATGCTCGCGCCAGTTCATGAGGGTGAGAAGCCGAGGAGGAGCAGTTGTTCCAGTTGACGCCGAGGCAGGGAAGCATAACAGGGACACGGCACGCCGTGTCCGCACCAACGTGCCACGGGGCCGGACACGATGCACCGTGTCCCTACGACTACTGGCCGAGGCGGACGGCAGACCTACCCGATCTATCCGGATTTGGTATGACCGGGTCCCGTTTGCTGAATGTTTCTGTAGGGACAACCGGCCGGCCGCCCCTACGTCGTTTCCGCCACGGCCGCGAGCGTCACAGTAGCAGAATCGCCAGCAGGATCACGGCGGTCAGGCCGAGGCTGAGCGCGACGACATAGCTCACCATCAGGATGGCCCACTTCAGCGTTGTCCTGACCCAGCCTTGCCCGTACACCCGGCGGAGGGCGACGAGCACATAGCCCGGCACCGCCACCAGCAGGAGGAGCACCAGGCTTCCGACGACTACGCGCGGCCACCCCGTGAGCACGTCCACATCGCCCGTCATGGCCTGCACCACGGCGAGAAGTGCGAAGACGAGAAACGCGAAGGCGTGAGTGTGGAGGGCGAAGACGAGGTGCTCGCCGTAGTACCGACGGCGGCGGACGTAGAGCAGCTTGAGCAGCAGCGCGAAGAGCGGCAGCAGGACGAACATCGCCTTTGGCATGTTGCTCGCAATCGACTCGGCGAACCACTGCTTGGCTCCCGCCTCGCCCATCTCGTCAAGCGCCGCCCCTTTCGAATCCAATGTCTCGCCGAGCCGGTACCAGAAGCCCCTGCTCTCGGCCACGTCACGCGCACGCACTTCGGGTGGTGCCTCGGGCGGTACGCGCTGCCGGAGCGAATCCAATCGCAGCACCAGCACCGCCCGTACCGAATCCAGGGTCGCCAGTTCGCGCTCGACGCCGGCGAGTGGCGTGGCGGCGCTGAACGAATCCGGCTCGGCCGCGTCTTCGTCCGACACCTGGATCATGCCGCTCAGACTGCCCGGCAGAAGCGAGATGAGAAAGAAGAGCAGGACGCTGGCCGTGAGGTAGAGCCGGACGGGCCGGACGTAGTGGCTCCGCCGCCCACCGAGGTACTCGTTCGTCAGAAAGCCCGGCCGGACGAGCAGGGGCACGACGGTCCGCCACAGCTTACCGTCGAACCCGAAATAGTCCGACATGACCTCGCGGCCGAGGTGGTGGAGGGGCTGTCGGAAGGGCGCTACCTTCTGCCCGCACACCGCGCAGTAGGCTCCAGTCACACGGTGCCCGCAGTTCTCGCAGACGGCGCGCCGGGCGGGCTGCTGGAGAGCAAGAGGCTGTGGGAGGTCGGGAGGCTGCACAGAGGAGAGTATCGGGTTTCCCCGAGCTTACGAGCGTACCGTATCCTCCGGTTGCGCGGCGCGCTCGAAGCTCGTCGTCCGCTCCGGCTCGAAGGTGCCTGCCTCAGGATCGAAGCGCCGCTCCTCGGCGGTGAAGTGGTCGGGCCAGACGCCGATGTGGTTGTAGAAGTTGACGTGCTTGTTCGTCCCCCGGCCCCGGCTGCTGGTCGCCGTGCCGGCACTGGCGATCACGAGCCGCCGCTCGCGCTCGAGATCGATCTCGACGTTCTCGACGTGGCTGACGTGGAGGTGCCCGCAGAGGATCAGGTCCACGCCGGCCTCGCCCGCCAGCCGGAGCGCCGCCCGCGCCCCGCGCGCCACGTCGTGCGAGCCGAGCGCCCGGAGCCGCATCAGGTGGTGGTGGACGACGAGCACGCGGAAGGCATCGGCCGGCTGCGCGGCGAAGAACCGCCGCATCTCGGCGAGGTGGCGCGGCCTGATCTTGCCGCCTTTGATGGTCAGGCCGTGGGCCGAGTTCAGCCCGAAGGCGGCGAGGCCGGGCACCTGGAACGACGGCGTCGTGTCGTCGCCGATGAAGCGGCGGAAGCGCGAGGACGAGCGGAAGATGCGCTCGATGGGGTTGTGCCACCACGCGCTCACGTCGTGGTTGCCGGGCACGACGAGCACCGGGGCCTCGAAGGCATCGATCATCTGCTTGGCCGCCTCGTACTCGCGGGTGCGGGCGCGCTGCGTGAGGTCGCCCGAGAGCACCACGAGGTCGAAGGCGTCAGCGTTGACCTCATCCACGAGCGCCGGCACGACGCGCGCGTCGGCGATCTTGCCGAAATGGATGTCCGAGAGGTGCGCGAGCCGGAGCGCGGGGGGGTCGGGAGTCGCAGGTCGGGCATCGGGGGTCGGTTCCACAGGGCAGTCTGAGCTAGAAGAAAAAAGGACAGCCGATACGCGCCAAGCGGCCGCTGCGTTCGCCTCGCCTCCTCCCTTTCTACCACCAGACTCCCGACACCCGACCCGTACCTCCCGACTCACAACAGCAGGTTCATCGGCTCCTCGAGGTAGCGCACGACGTCCTGCAAGAACTGCGCGCCCGTCGCGCCGTCTACGACGCGGTGGTCGCACGAGAGCGTGACGGTCATCCGCTTGCCCGGCACCACGGCCCCGTCCTCGACGACGGGCACGTCGCGGATCGCGCCGATGGCGAGGATGCAGGCGTTGGGCGGGTTGATGATGGCCGTGAACGCCTCGATCCCGAACATGCCGAGGTTGCTGGTCGTGAAGGTCGAGCCTTCCCAGTCCTCGGGCTGGAGCTGGCGGTCGCGCGCGCGCCCGGCGAGGGCCTTCGTTTCCTCAGCGATCTGGGCCAGCCCTTTCCGGTCGGCGTCGCGGACGACGGGCGTCAGCAGGCCCTCCTCGACGGCGACGGCGACGGCGACGTGGACGGCGCGGTGGCGGCGGATTTCGCCCTCGGCTTCGAGGTACGAGGCGTTGACGTTCGGGTGCTGACGTAGCGCGACGGCGCACGCCTTCGTGACGAGGTCGTTGAACGAGATCTTCGGCAGCCCCTGGGCCTCGGCCGTGGCGTTGAGCTGCGCCCGGACCTCGACGGCGCGGGCCATGTCGATCTCGCGGGTGAGGTAGAAGTGCGGGGCGGTGAACTTGCTCTCGGCGAGGCGGCGGGCAATGGCCTTGCGCATCTGCGTGATCGGCACGGCCTCGTAGCCCTCGCCTTCGGCGGCGGGCCGGGGCGCGGCGGGAGCCGGGGCCGGACGCGGGGCGCGGTCGGGCGCGCGCTCGGCGGGGGCCTTCGCCGGGGCGGGCGGCGTCTTACCTTCGAGCGCCGCCGCCACGTCGCGCTTGACGATCCGGCCGTCGGGCCCGCTGCCGCGGAGCATGGCGAGGTCGAGGCCACCCTCCTGCGCCATTCGGCGGGCCAGCGGCGAAGCCTTCACCCGGCTCCCCTCGCCGGTGCTTCCGCCGTTGGCGGGCGTCGGGACCGGCTCGGGGCGCTGCCCTTCGTGCCCGTAGCCCTCCGGGACGCCCTCGGGCAGGCTCTCCGCCGCCCCATCGCCCGACGGCACCGCCTCCTGCCCACTGCCTTCTGCCTCCTGCCCCCTGTCCTCTGCCTCCTGCTCCCTGCCCTCTGCCTTCTGCCCTCCGTCCTCCCCGCCGCCGTACTTCGCCAGAATCGCCGACACGTCCTCGCCCTCCTTGCCGAGGATCGCGATCAGCCCGCCGATCGGCACACTCGCGCCGTCGGCGACGACCTTTTTGAGGAGCACGCCGTCGTCGTAGACCTCGAGGTCCATCGTCGCCTTGTCGGTCTCGACCTGGGCGACTACGTCCCCGGCCGAGACGGCGTCCCCCTCCTCAGCGAGCCACGCGACGAGGACGCCCTCCTCCATCGTGTCGCTCATCTTGGGCATTTCTACGGCGATTGGCATCGGGTTGGGGGTTAGGGGTTGGAGAGGTTGGGGATTGGGTATTCAAAACCCAAAACTCACGACCCCGAACCTAGTCAACGTACAGCACTTTCTTCGCCGCCGCGATCACCTCGTCCACGGTCGGCATCCAGGCCTCGATGAGGTTCTTGGCGTAGGGGGCCGGCGTGTCCTTGGCCGTCACGCGGGCGATGGGCGCGTCGAGGTGGTCGAAGCACTGCTGCTGGATGCGGAAGGCGACCTCGCTGGCGATCCCGCCGTAGGGGCTGGACTCGTCGACGACCACGAGCCGGTTCGTCTGCCTGACCGACTCGACGACCGCCGCGGTGTCGAAGGGGCGGAGCGTGCGGGGGTCAATAACGGTCGCCTCGTAGCCCTGCTTGGCAAGCTCCTCGGCGGCCTCCATCGCCAGCCAGTAGCTCTTCGAGTGGGCGACGAGCGTGAGGTCGTCGCCCTGGCGCGCGATGCGGGCTTTGCCGATGGGGAGCGTGTAGTCAGCCTCCTCCGAGACCTCGCCCTTGAGGCCGAACATCAGCTCGCTCTCCAGGAAGAGCACCGGGTCGTCGTCGCGGATAGCGCTCTTGAGGAGGCCCTTGGCGTCGTCGGGGTTCGAGGGGGCGACGACCTTGAGGCCGGGGACGTTGGTGTAGAACGCCTCGGTGGAGTTGTTGTGGGTGGCCCCGAGCTGGCCGGCCGCGCCGTTGCCGCCGCGGAAGACAATCGGGATTTTGAGCTGGCCGCCCGACATGTAGCGGATCTTGGCGGCGTTCGAGACGAGCTGGTCGAAGGCGACGAACGAGAAGTTCCACGTCATGAACTCGACGATCGGCCGCAGCCCCATCATGGCGGCTCCGATGCCGAGGCCGCAGAAGCCGTTCTCCGAGATCGGCGTGTCGATGACGCGCTTCGGCCCGAACTGCTCGAGCATCCCCTGGGAGACCTTGTAGGCCCCGTCGTACTCGGCGACCTCCTCGCCGAGGAGGAAGACGTCCTCGTCGCGCTCCATCTCCTCGGTCATCGCCGCGCGGAGGGCCTCGCGGAATTGCAGCTCCATTGGGTCGGGGGTTATGGGTCGTGGGTTGTGGGTGAGAAACCCCAAACCCAGAACCTCAAACTCAAAACATCGTCGTCAGACGATAAAGGGGTAGTCGTCCTGCACGTAGACGTCCTCGTACATCGTCTCGACCTCGGGGAACGGGCTACTCTCGGCGAACTCGACGGCGGCGTTGACCTCGGCCTTGACCTCCTCGTCCATCGCGTCGAGGGTTTCGTTCGTGGCGAGGTCGTGCTCGAGGAGGTAGGACTTGAGCTTGACGATGGGGTCCTCGTTCTTCTTGGCCTCCATCTCCTCCTTCGTGCGGTACTTCTGCGGGTCCGACATCGAGTGCCCGCGGTAGCGGTAGGTGCGGATTTCGACGAGCGCCGGGCGCGAGGTCTCGCGGGTCTGCCGGGCCAGCTCGGACATGGCGTGGTAGACCTCGAAGACGTCCATCCCGTCGACGAGCGCGCCGGTCATGCCGTAGGCGTAGGCCTGCTTGTAGAGGTCCGGCTCGGACATGGCGCGGTCCACGGCGGTGCCCATCGCGTAGCCGTTGTTCTCGCAGACGAGGAGCACCGGGACGTCGTAGAGCGAGGCGAGGTTGGCGGCCTCGTGGAACGCCCCCTGGTTGATGGCCCCGTCGCCGAAGAACCCAACGGCGACGGCCCCGGTCTCTTTGTACTTCTGGGCGAAGCCCATCCCGACGGCGAGCGGAATCTGGCCGCCGACGATCCCGTGCCCGCCGTAGAAGTGGTGCTCGACCGAGAAGAAGTGCATCGAGCCGCCCTTGCCGCGCGACGAGCCGCCGATCTTGCCGAAGAGCTCGGCCATGCATTCGTCGGCCGTCATGCCGCGCGCGAGGCCGAGGCCGTGGTCGCGGTAGGCGGTGATGATCGGGTCGGTGGGCTCGAGGGCGTGGACGGTGCCGGTGGAGATGGCCTCCTGGCCGATGTAGAGGTGGAGGAAGCCGGAGATTTTCTGGCGGCCGTACATCTGGGCGGCGCGCTCCTCGAAGCGGCGCTGGAGCAGCATGCTCCGGTACATCGCCCGCACCTCGTCCGGCCCGAGGCCGAGCGCCTCGTGGGTGTGGCCGCCGGTGGTGAACATCTGGAAGTCGGCCCCGTCGGGGAGATCGGCCGGGGCGGGGTGCGTCGGCTGCTCCGCCGCGCCGTTCGTGCCCTTGCCCTTCGCGGTGCGCTTTTTCGCCGGGGCCTTCTTGGTCTCGTTCGCCATCGCTGTGCGTGCTGAGAGGGGAGGTCGGCTGGCATGGAGAGAGCCGCCGCGCCGGGGAGCGCAATATACGGTGGGCGGTAGACGGTGGGACGGGGGTGCCAGTCCTCGGGCGAACGGCCGTTCGCCCCTACGGGCGCGGAGCGCAATCGCCTCAGTACCATTGCCAGCTTCTCTCTGTCCTCTGTCCTCTGTCCTCTGTCCTCTGTCCTCTGTCCTCTGTCCTCTGCCCTCCGTAGCTTCCGGCTCCCTCCGCGCTGCCTCTGCCGACGTGCTCGATGCGCCCTCCGCCCCGCCGCCGCCCGACGCGCCCCGCGTGCTCGTCGTCGTGCCGACGTATGAGGAGGCGGTCAACATCGGGCCGCTGCTGCGCGAGATCGTCGCGCTGCCGGGCCGCTACGACGCCCTCGTCGTCGACGACGGCTCGCCGGACGGGACGGCCAACTGCGTGCGCGAGGTCCAGGCGGCGCACCCCGGCCGGGTCCACCTCATCGAGCGCGCGGGCAAGCAGGGCCTCGGCACGGCCTACCTCCTCGGCTTCCACTTCGCCCGCGACGAGGGCTACGCTTATGTCTGCGAGATGGACGCCGACTTCTCCCACAACCCCGCCGACCTCCCGCTCCTGGTCGAGGCCGTCCGCACGGGGGCCGACGTGGCGCTCGGGAGCCGCTACATCGGCGGCGTCCGCGTGCTCAACTGGCCGCTCTCGCGGCTCGTGCTCTCCTACGGCGCGGGCATCTACACGCGCGCCATCACCGGCCTGCCGGTGCAGGACGTGACGGCCGGCTTCAAGTGCTTCCACCCCCGCGTCTTCGAGGCCATAGACTTCAGCCGCGTCTCCTCGAACGGCTACATGTTCCAGATCGAGATGACCTACCGCGCCTGGCGCAAGGGCTTCCGCATCGTCGAGGTCCCGATCACGTTCACCGAGCGCACCGAGGGCCAGAGCAAGATGAGCCGCGCCATCGTCCGCGAGGCCGCCCTCAAGGTCTGGGAGCTGCGCTTCCGCGACCTGTTCGGCAAACTGTGATTCGTGCTGCGTGATTCGTGACTCCTCCTCACCGGTGGTGCCTGCCCTCACGAATCACGTCTCACGAATCACTCCCTCAATCCCCCAATCCTCCGGTCCCCCGATGAAAAACCTCACCCCGCCCACCGACGGCGCTGCCATCACGATGCAGGACGGCGCGCTCCGCGTCCCCGACCGCCCCATCATCCCGTTCATCGAGGGCGACGGCACCGGCCCCGACATCTGGGCCGCCGCCCGGCGCGTGCTCGATGCGGCTGTGGAGAAAGCCTACGGCGGTCGGCGCGAGATCGTCTGGTTCGAGGTCTACGCTGGCGAAAAGGCCTTCGAGACCTTCGGCGAGTGGCTGCCCGACGACACGCTCGAGGCCATCGAGCAGTACCTCGTCGCCATCAAAGGCCCGCTGACCACGCCCGTCGGCGGCGGCTTCCGCAGCCTCAACGTGGCGCTGCGCCAGAAGCTCGACCTCTACGCCTGCGTCCGCCCGGTGCAGTACTTCGACGGTGTGCCCTCGCCGGTCAAGAACCCGGAGGACGTGGACATGGTCATCTTCCGCGAGAACACCGAGGACATCTACGCCGGGATCGAGTTCGAGGCCGGCAGCGAGGAGGCCGGCAAGCTCCGGCGCTTCCTGGAGGAGGAGCTGGGCGTGACGAGCATCCGCTTCCCCGAGACGAGCGGCCTCGGCGTCAAGCCGGTCTCCGAGGAGGGGACCAAGCGGCTCGTCCGCGCCGCCCTCCGCTACGCCATCGCCAACGGCGCCGACACGGTGACGCTCGTCCACAAGGGCAACATCATGAAGTTCACCGAGGGCGCGTTCCGCACCTGGGGCTACGAGGTCGCCAAAGAGGAGTTCGGCGCGACCGACCTCGACGGCGGCCCGTGGCATGTCATCCGGACCGACGACGGCCGCGAGATCACGGTCAACGACGTGATCGCCGACGCGATGCTCCAGCAGGTCCTCACCCGCCCGAAGAGCTACGACGTCATCGCCACGATGAACCTCAACGGCGACTACCTCTCGGACGCCCTCGCCGCGCAGGTCGGCGGCATCGGGATCGCGCCGGGGGCCAACATCAACTATCACACCGGGCAGGCGATCTTCGAAGCCACGCACGGGACCGCGCCGAAGTACGCCGGGCAGGACAAGGTCAACCCGTCGTCGGTGATCCTCTCGGGCGAGATGATGCTCCGCTACCTCGGTTGGGGCGAAGCCGCCGACCTGATCCTCGCTTCGATGAGCACGACCATCGGCCAGAAGCGCGTCACCTACGACTTCGAGCGGCTGATGGACGGCGCGACGCTGCTGAAGACCAGCGCCTTCGGCGACGCCCTCATCGAAAACATGGGGTAGCCGTCGGTATGGGGAAATACGACAAGCTGCTCGACACCGTGCTGCGTGGCACGTCCGACGCCAATATCAGCTTCCGAGATTTGTGTCAGCTCCTTCGGCGGCTCGGGTTCGAGGAGCGGACGCGCGGTAGCCACCACACGTTCAGGAAGGCGGGCGTGGAGGAGAAGATCAACTTGCAACGGGACGGGAGCAAAGCAGAAGGTGTATCAGGTACGACAGGTCAGGACCATCATTCTCAAGTACAAACTCGACATCGACGAGGTGTGATGCACAAGTACGAAGTGATCATCTACTGGAGCGCCGAGGACGAGGTCTTCGTGGCAGATGTGCCGGAGCTGCCGGGGTGCATGGCGCACGGGGCTACGCAGGCAGCCGCACTCGGGAACGCGCAAGAAGCCGTCCAGTCGTGGATCGCTACGGCAGAGGAGTTCGGTGATCCGGTCCCGAAACCGAAGGGACGGCGGCTGATGTTTGCGTGACCTACGACTTCGAGCGGCTGGCGGCCGGCGCGACGAGCGGCGAGGCGTCGGAGACGACGATCACGAGCCGGAGGTGTCGAGCGTTCGCAGGTCCAGCTCCAACTCCTCGCCACCGTAGTGAAGCGGGACCTCGCGCTCGTTGAGCACGCGCATGAACGCCGCCTGACTCGACCCCGCCAGCCGGGCCGCCTGCCCGAGCGTGAGCCGGTCCTGCGCGAAGAGCAGCACGGCGACCTCGCGCCGTAGCTCCTCGGGCGAGAGGCGGGCGGCGTCGAGGACGGAGCGGGGAATCACGAGGTCGGTCACGGGAACGGGGACAGGCAGCGCAGAGGGGTCTATCGCCCGACGGCATCCGAAGGGCCCCGTCGCACCGCAACGAAAAGTGCCGGTGGGGTTGCGCTCCCGGCGCGTTGCCTCGACAGTGG
>JBBSMV010000026.1:0-17127 GCA_038232975.1 Rhodothermales bacterium | reverse complement strand
GGATGACGGCCGTCGTCGAGGAGTTCGAGCACGGCCACTACGACCGCCGCGTGCCCGACGGCTCCGACGACGAGGTCGGGCAGCTCGCCGCCTCGTTCAACCACCTCGCCGACACCGTCGCCGAGAATATGGAGGAGTTGCAGCGCAACGACCGGCTCCGCCGCGAGCTCGTGGCGAACGTCTCGCACGACCTCCGAAGCCCGCTCGCCTCGATCCAGGGCTACCTCGAAACGGTCCTGATGAAGAAGGACGACCTCGCGCCCGAGGAGCGCGAGCGCTACCTCAGCATCGCCCTGCGCAACGCCAACCGCCTCTCCGGCCTCGTCGGCGAGCTGTTCGACCTCTCGAAGTTCGACGCCCAGCAGGTCCAGCCGACGCTCGAGCCGTTCTCCGTGGCCGAGCTCGTGCAGGACGTGGTCGCGCAGTTCCAGCCGCACGCCGAGGAGCACGGCGTCACGCTCGCGGCGCGGCTCGCGGCGGGGCTGCCTCCGGTGTGGGCCGACATCGGGCTGATCGAGCGCGTCATCACGAACCTGACCGACAACGCGCTCCGGCACACGCCGCCGGGCGGCCACGTCGAGGTGGCCCCGGCGCGGGAAAACGGCCGCGTCGTCGTCCGCATCGCCGACACCGGCTGCGGCATCGAGGCGGCCGAGCAGGCCCGCATCTTCGAGCGGTTCTACCGCAACGACGAGGCCCGCACCTCGGCCGCCGCGAGTGGGGCCGGCCTCGGGCTGGCGATTACCAAGAAGATCCTGGACCTCCACGGCTGCGCGATCCGCGTCGAGAGCACGCCGGGCACCGGCTCAACGTTTGTCTTCGACCTGCCGACGGCCCCGCCGAACGGCGCGGAGCGGCGAAACGGGCGGGCGCGAGCGAAGGAGCGGGACGCAATGCGCAAGGCGTAGGGACTGTTTGGTAACGGGCCAAAGAAACCCTCCCCCTGTCCAGGGGGAGTCCCCGAAGGGACAAGTCCCGGAGGGGGAGGGGGTAGACCGAGCACCGTGCCGGTCGGCATGTCCACCACCCCTGTCCCCTCCTGTCCAGGAGGGGGACTCTCCCTCAACGGTTACTAAACAGTCTTTTAGAGTGCTTTGCACTCAGGTATGAGGGTGTGGGAGGCTGGAGGTTGGGGAGGAGGTCCTGTTAGCGGGACCTCGACCTTCCCCCACACGCCCACACACCTAATACTCCTCACTGAAACATACTCTAGCGGTCTGTCGAGGCGAGGTGGGCTTACGTGCTACGCCTCACGCTTTACGCTCGTCCACATCAGGAAGTGCGGCCCGATGCCCGCGATCTCGAAGACGTCGCCGACGGTCTCGAAGCCGAGCCGTCGGTAGAAGCCGAGCGCCGGGACGCGGGCGTTGCACCACAGCACCTCGGCCCCGGCGTCGCGGACGTGCTCGAGGCACCGCAGCAGCACGGCGCGGCCCAGCCCGGTGCCCTGGAGGTCCGGCCGCGTCGCCATCCCGCGCAGCCGGAACGCATTGGCGGCATCGAGCACGTCCTCGGGCGCGAGGGGCATCGGCTCCGGGTAGACCGTGGCGATCCCGACCACCTCGCCGCCCACGACGGCCCCGGCGTGGAAGCTGCCGGGCGCGTCGTCGCCGGGGTAGGCGAGCGACGCGGGCGGCTGGCCGGGCCGGAGCACCGCGCTCCGCAGCGGGCGCGTCTCAGCAGCGGTGAGGGGTCGAATCTGCATCAGGCGCGACCGTTCAAATCATCGTGGATGTCGTAGCGTGCATCGTAGGGGTGACCCCGTGTGGTCGCCCGAGGGCTGGCGTCATTCCCAACCAGGGCGACCACACGGGGTTGCCCCCACGGTTACTGTGTCTAACGGGCGGCGGCAACCGGCGGTACGCGCGCGTAAGAGTCGAGCCGCTTCTCGGTGATGGCCTCCCACGAGAACGTCCGGGCGCGGGCGAGCGCCGCCGCGCTGAGGGCCTGCCACTCCGGCTCGGGCAGGCGGACCAGCTTCAGGATCGCCTCGGCGAGCGCGGCGGGGTCCTCCGGCGGCACGATCTCGCCGACGGCGTAGGCGTCGGCCGCGCCGATGGCCGTCACCACGAGCGGCAGCCCGCAGCCCATCGCCTCCAGCGCCGCCAGCCCGAAGCCCTCGGTCCGCGACGGCATCACGCTGCACCGCGCCAGGTTGTGGAAGTCGCGCACCACCTCGTAGGGCTGATGGCCGACCAGGTGGACGTACTCCAGCGCATAGCCGGTCTCGCCTTCGTCGAGCACGTCGTCTAGGTTCCCAGTGCCGAAGACGATCAGCTCCACCGGGGACTCGCCGGCCGCGGCGCGGGCCTCCTGCACGAGGCGGTTGGCGAGAAACAGGATGTCCACGCCCTTCGTCTTCGAGAGCTTGCCCGCGAACGTGACGAGCGGCGCGCCGTCGGGGAGGTCGAGGCCGAAGCGGTCCAACAGGGCCGCCCGATCCACCTCAGCAGGGCGGAAGACTTCTTTGTCGTAGCCATTCCCGAGGACGACGATTTTCTCCTCGGGCACGCCGTAGAGATCGAGGATTTCGGCGCGGTTGGCGTCGTTGAGCGCGAAGATGAAGGCCGCGGCGCGGGCCGCCTCCGTCGCGTAGGGCCGCATGCCGGGGTCGAAGGCGAACCCCATCTGGTCCGAGTGGTGGGCCATGACGGTGAACGGCAGCCCGAGGTCGGCCACGGCGTAGGGCATCGCCCAGACGTGCTGGCACTCGATCACGTCCGGCTGGAAGTCCGCCACGACCTCGCGCAGCCGCTCCTGAAACGACGCGACGTAGAGATCGAGCTGGGCCTGCGACAGGTCGCAGAAGGTCCAGGCATGGTCGAAGTTCGTCGGGTTCGGGTCGGCGATCATCAGGGGGAAGGTGTAGAGCTCGACCGCGCCCCGGCGGAGCGGGAAGGACCACACCGCGTGCCGGGCCTCGGGCGCGTGCGCGTCCTGGAGCGACGGTGCCCCGGCGGTCTCGGGATAGAGCACGCACACCCGGTGCCCCCGCGCGGCGAGGTGCCGGACCGTGGCCTCGACGACGGTCCCGCTGCCGGTCCCCCACGAGCCGGTCATGGTGAAGAGGATGTTCATGAGGTCAGGAGTGTGGGAGTGTGGGAGTGTGGGAGTGTGGGAGTGTGGGAGTGTGGGAGTGTGGGAGTGTGGGAGTAAAGAAAGCTGGGAAAGGTACCCTACCGTCGCGCCTAGCACTCGTAGGGGCGATCCCATGTGGTCGCCCGAGGGCTGGCACCCCGTCCGCCGTCGCACGGTCCTCCGTCTCCTGACCCTACGGGAAGACGACGCGGACGCCGACGAACGGCTCGAACCGGCGCTCGACGAGGTAGCGCGCCTGGCCGCCGGGTCCGTCGGCGCGGCGCTCGTAGCCGTAGCGCGAGCGGATGGTCAGCCAGGCCGGGCCGGTGAGCGCATAGTCGAGGTGGAAGACGAGGACGTTCTGGTCCTTGAGGTCGCCGAAGAGGCCCCAGAACGAGGCCCGCCGCTGGCGTTGCACCTCGAAGACGAAGCGGAAGGGGTCGCCGCCGCCGGGGGCGAGCACGAGCCGCAGGCTCCCCTCGCTGAGCGCGTCGCCGCTGTAGTCGCGCCGGGCGTAGGCGGCCAGCTCGAAGGCGTTGAAGACGAGGGCGCGGAGCGCGAACGAGAGCGAGAAGCCGCCTGCGGCCTCGGGGAGCGAGACCGAGTCTGCCGCCTGGAAGCCCTGGCCGGCGTAGAAGGCATCGGCGTCCCAGATGCGCGCCTCGCGGTTGCTGACCGGGTAGAAGGCGTTGAAGTAGCCGGGGATGAAGCCCTGGCCGCTCTGGAAGAACCCGACCGTCGCGCCGAGCCGCCCGAACCCGGCGAGGTCCCGGCTCGCCAGCTCGAGGCCGCCGCCGAACCCGTCGCCGAACGCGGTGAACCGGGCATAGCTCGCATACGGGGAGAGCGCGAAGTCGCCGATCCGCCACAGCGCGAAGCGCGCGTCGAGGCCGAGGGCCGTCACGGCGGAGTCCGCCGGCAGCCCGAGGTCCGTTACCGCCGTCGCGCCGACCTCGAACGCCTGGAGCGTCGGGCTCAGCGCCCGCTCGAACGGGGCGACCTCGAGGCGGCCGCCGGCGAGGCCGCCGAGCCGCACGTCGTCGGCGAAGCCCAGGAGGCGGACGAACGGGAGCCGCGCCGCCGCCTCGGCCCCGACGGTGCGCTCGTCCCACGCCGAGGTCGTCTGGAAGGCGCGCACGAGGTCGCCCGTCCCGAGCGTGAGGTGCTCCAGCGGCCCGGCGCGGGCGTAGAGCGGGAGCCGGGGCGTCGGATCGAGCCGGGCGTAGCGGACGAGCCGGACGAGGTCGTAGGTCTCGTCGGTGTCCTCGTCGTAGAACCCGTCGCCGCCGAGGTGCAGCCGGCCGCCGAGGCCGAGCGAGAGCGGCCCCGCCGCAAGGTCGGCCTCCAGCCCGAGGCCCCCGCGCCACGCGACGCCGATGTAGGACGGCCCGCCGAAGGCGGCGAGGCGAGCCGCCGCCGGACGCAGGTCGCGCCGTGGGGCCTCGGCTGGGTCGTCGGCCGCGCCGAAGTCGAACGGTGGCAGCGCGGCGGGCTGGGCGCTCGCGGCGGCAGTCAGCCAGAGGAGGAGCAGGAGGAGGCGGGGCATGGGCAGGCGGGGCGGGGCAGGCGGAAGATAGCAGCCGGACGGTGAGCCGGTGGACGGTGAGACCGTAGGGACAGGGCGTGCCCTGTCCGGTCCGCCCGCCATTCCCGACCAGGGCGAAGCACGCTTCGCCCCTACAGGCACGGCGCGCGACGGCCTCGGCAGGTTGCACCATTCTGTTTGCCTCCTGACTCCCGACCCTTGACCCTCGATTTACCCCAACCGCGTTACCTTGCTGCCCCGCCTCCCGCCGCGCCCCATGCAGCTTCTCGACTGGCTCGTCGTCCTCTTCTACATGCTCGCGTCGCTGGCCCTCGGGGTGTGGCTCGCGCGCCGGGCCTCCGGCTCGATGGAGGACTTCTTCGTCTCCGGGCGCAACCTGACGTGGTGGCTCGCCGGCACCAGCATGGCCGCCACCACGTTCTCGATCGACACGCCGCTCCTGGTGGCCGGCCTCGTCGGGACCGGGGGGATCGCGCGGAACTGGATCTGGTGGAGCTTCCTCTTCACCCACGTCGCGCTGATCTACGTCTTCGCGCGGCTGTGGCGGCGCAGCGAGGTCGTCACCGACGCCGAGATCATCGAGCTCCGCTACGGCGGGGCGTCGGCGGCGTGGCTGCGCGGCATCAAGGCGTTCCTCTTCGCCGTCCCGATCAACTGCATCGGGATGGGCTACGCCATGCTCGCCGCCGTCAAGGTCGTCACCGGCCTCGGCGTCTTCGACGAGCTCGGGCTGGCCGGGGGGCAGACGGTCCTCGGCCTCGACCCCAAGCTGCTGACGGTCATCGGCCTCTCGGTCTTCGTGCTCGTCTACGCCGGGTTCTCCGGGCTGTGGGGCGTCGTGGCGACGGACTTCTTCCAGTTCTTCCTCGGCCTCGGCGGGGCCATCCTCGTGGCGGTCTACGCGCTTACCGACGACCGCGTCGGCGGGCTCTCCGGCCTGGTGGCGAAGGCGCAGGCGCTCACCGACTTTGACGCGCTCGCCTTCACCCCGCTCACGTTCTCGGGCGAGGGGCTGTTCGGGATCGGGATGAGCGCGGCGGCCGGCATCTCGGCGGCGAGCTTCACGGCCTACCTCGGCTTGCAGTGGTGGACCTTCCGGCGGAGCGACGGCGGCGGTGAGTTCATCCAGCGCCTGATCTCGACCCGGAGCGAGGCCGAGGCCGAGAAGGCGACGTGGTTCTTCAACATCATGAACTACGTCGTCCGGACGTGGCCGTGGATTCTCGTCGCCCTCGCCGCGCTCGTGCTCTACCCGACGCTCGAAGACCCGGAGCTGGGCTACCCGCTCCTGATGCTCGAGTACCTCCCGGTCGGCGTGCTCGGCCTCGTCGTGGCGAGCCTCGTGGCGGCGTTCATGAGCACCATCTCGACGAGCATCAACTGGGGCGCGAGCTACCTCACGAACGACCTCTACCGCCGGTTCATCCGGCCCGAGGCGTCGCAGCAGCAGCTCGTCTTCATGGGGCGCGTCTTCTCGGCGGCGATCACCGCGCTCGCCGCCGTCGCCGCCTACTTCTCGACGGACATCGCGAAGGTCTTCGCCCTGGTCATCGCCATCGGGACGGGGCCGGGGGTGGTCCTGATCCTGCGGTGGTTCTGGTGGCGGATCAACGCCTGGGCCGAGCTGGCGGCGATGGTCGGGGGCTTCCTGGCCGGCCTCGTCGTGAACCTCAACGTGTTCGGGATCGAGGCGCTCGACGGGCTGGACTTCGGCTACCAGCTCGCGCTCATCGTCGGGATCGTCACGGCGCTCTGGGTGGCGGTGCTGCTGGTCACGCCGCCGGAGCCAGAGCCGGTGCTCGAGGCGTTCTACCGCAAGGTGCGGCCGGGCGGGCCGGGCTGGAAGCGGCAGCGCGCGGCGACCGGCCTGGAGCCGGCCATCCTGCTCGGCCGCAGCGTGGTGCAGACGTTCCTGGCGGCGGGCGTGGTGTTCGGGCTGATGTTCGGCGTCGGCGGCCTGCTGCTCCTGAGGCCGGTCGTCGGGATAGCGAACTTCGGCCTCGCCGGGGTCGGCTTCCTCGGCCTGCTCGCGCTCCGGCGGCGGCAGCGGCGCGCCCCGCTGGAACCTTCACCCGTGGAACCTCCCCGACTGGAATCTCTGTGAGCGGCCGGGCACCTCGCGCACGTCGCGGCGTTCGCGGCGACGTGCGCGCTCTCCACCGCTGATCCACGGCCATGCCTATCCCCACGCCCGACTCGCTCCCGCTCTTCCCGCTCGGCCTGGTGCTCTACCCCGGCGAGGCGATGCCGCTGCACATCTTCGAGGAGCGCTACCGCGAGCTGGTCCGCTACTGCCTCGAGACCGAGGACCCGTTCGGGATCGTGCTGGCGCAGGACGAGGCCCTCGCGGCGGTCGGCTGCACGGCCCGGATCGAGCGCGTGCTCGAGCGCTACGATGACGGGCGGCTCGACATCCTGGCCGTCGGCGAGGAGCGCTTCCGGATCGAGGAGGTGCAGCAGGAGCGGCTCTACCTCACGGCCCGCGTCGCCCCCTACGAGCCGGTGGAGGGCATCGCCAACCCGGACGCGCGCGAGCGCGTCATCACGCTCCACATGAAGCTGATCGAGATGGCCGGCGAGACGATCCGCCCGGCGATCTACGAAGGCCCGAAGCGCATCTCGTTCGTCGTGGCGCAGAACGCCGGCCTCGACCTCGGCCGCAAGCAGGAGGTGCTGGAGCTCGCTACCGAGGAGGAGCGCCTGGCCTACCTGGCGGCCCACCTCGAACGGCTCATCCCCGAGGTCCGCGCCGCGCGCGAGCGCAGCCGGAAGATTCAGTCGAACGGACACGTTTAGGAGCAGAAGCGTGGAGGACTAAGAGCGGACGAGGACCTGGGACCGGCCGCCGTGGTATCCTCCCCCGCGCGCCGGGGAGAGCGCCCGCGAGGGTGCTTCAGCTCGTCAGCCCGGTGGTTTACCGCCGGGTGAGGACTCACGCCGCGCCTTCCTTCCACGCGTCCCCGCTTCCGCTCTCCCCCTCATGAAAATAGGCCCGTACACCCTCCACGAAATCCACGCCGGCCGGCTCGGCCTCGACGGCGGGGCGATGTTCGGGATCGTCCCGAAGCCGCTCTGGGAGCGCCGCATACCGGCCGACGGCCGCAACCGCATCCCGCTCGCCATGCGCTGCCTGCTCCTCGAAGGCGACGGCCGGCTCGTGCTCATAGATAATGGCCTCGGCGACAAGTACGACGCGAAGTTCGCCGACATCTACGCCGTGGACCGGGAGTCGGCGGAGCTGCACCGCTCGCTGGCGGCGGCGGGCTGCGGCGCGGACGAGGTGACGGACGTGGTCCTGACCCACCTCCACTTCGACCACTGCGGCGGCTCGACCGTGCGCGACGGCGGCGGCTTCGGCCTCGCCTTTCCGAACGCGACTCACTGGGTGCAGCGCGCGCACTGGGACTGGGCGCACGCGAGTCCGCGCGAGGCCGCGTCGTTCCTCCCCGAGAACCTCGACCCGCTGGAGGCCTCCGGGCAGCTTCGGCTCCTCGACGGGCCGGGCGAGGTCCTGCCCGGCATCGAGGCCCTCGTCGCCGACGGCCACACGCGCGGGCAGCAGCTCCTCAAGATCGCCGACGCCGAGGAGACGCTCGTCTTCGCCGCCGACCTGCTGCCGACGGCGGCGCACGTCCCGCTCCTCTGGATAATGGCCTACGACGTGGCCCCACTCGACACGCTCGCCGAGAAGGAGGCCTTTCTGGAGGAGGCCGCGCGCGAAGGGTGGCTGATCTTCTTCGAGCACGACACCGAGGTCGCCACGGCGCGCGTCCGCAAGACCGAGCGCGGCTTCGAGGCAATAGACCTGGCGGGCGGACTGGAGGCTTGACGTTGCACCGGGGAGATGCCGGGGACGGGGCCGAGAAAAAAATCATAGCCGACACCTGAAGGGGCGGCCCGGCCTTCGACCGCTCATGGCGCACCGCGTAAGCCGTAGCCGGTTTAGGCTTGCGAGAGCGAGGCAGTGCAGTCCGAGTGTTCAGGTCTAGCTCACATCCTGCTCACCACTGATTTCTTCTTCCTATCTCGCTATGCGGGACGCACTGAAAGCTCTTACCTTCGCCGCCCCTGTCTAGGGTTTTCCACTATAAAGGGAGAGGACATTTACTCAGGGCTCACCGGACTACATCGCGCCTCTCCCTCTCTACCACCACCTGCTTATGGCTGACTTGATCCCTCACGTAGACGGACACACGTCCGCACCCTTCGGCTCGTTTTCTACAGCGAGCGACCTCACACCAACCGGCAAATCGGCCAAAGCCACCGGGCAAACAGTGAACGGCTCGCAAGGGAACGGCAAGCGCGCACCCGCCGCAACCTTTCGCCGGGCGCTTGCTCGGGTGCTGCACGACGTCAAAAGCCCCCTCACGCTGATCTCCTGCAACGCGCAGATGATGCTGGGGGACGAGCGGCTGAAAGACCTCGCCCCGGACATCGTCGCGCAGCTCCGCGAGATGGAGGAGGCCAGCCACCGCCTCGCCGCCGAGCTGGACCGGCTCGCCGATCTGAAGGAGGGAACCGAGTGGCTGAGTGCCGGCGAGGGGCCGTAGGATCCGGGGTTGACGAGCTTTGGTTATAAGGTGAGGGGAGGCCGGTTTGGGGGGAGCCGGCCGGAGTCGGAGCAGAGGATTTTTGCGCCGTGGTGTTTAAGAGGGAGCCGGGCGAATCCGATAGGGAGAGGGTACTCCCTCGCGCGTGGCACAGACCGAATCCGCTGTGCACTCGCCGCACGTCCGAGGGCTGCTTGCTGTCCCACCCCAAGCATCCCTAACGTTTATGCCTTCCGTACCTATGGTTCCCGCGCACGAGCGCGAGCACATCGAGGTAGCCGGTGAGTACCTCGGTGCGCATCTCTCGGACCCCCACCTGGACCGGTGGCACCGCGCCCTCCGAGCGATTGAAGAAGCGCGAGTCTACGACGCCTTCCTCGAGTTCAACGACCTGCTCAAGGAAGGCGACCTTGACGCCGTGGGGCGCACCCACGTCCAGCTTCAGGCAGTCCGCTGCCTGCGCGACGCCCCCATCGAGCGCGTCAAGACCGAACTGGCCTTCATCGAGCCGAACAGCGCCTACCAGACCGTGGTGCTGGACTACCGGCTCGGGTGGCTGATGCGCCACCGCCTCGGCTCTGCGGCGGCGGCGGCGCAGTACTTCGACCGGGTCAAGGAGGAGGCCCGCCGCCTCGGCGTCCGCGCCTGGGAGATCGCCGCGCTCCTGCAGAAGGCCGACGCCGCCGCCGAAGAGGGCGCGCCCGAGGACGCGGTCGAGACCTACAACCGGGTCTACAACCTCAGCCGCCGCAACGGCTACGTCGAGTACATCCCCAAGGCGCTCCTCGGCAAAGGGGTCGTCCTGATCCAGACGGGGCAGCGCGCCGAGGGGGAAGAGGACCTCCAGAAGGCCTACGAGCTCGCCTGCCGCAACAAGCTCGTGGGCGAGCAAGGGATGGTGCTCCGCGCCCTGGCGACGGTCTACCACCGGGAGTTCCAGTTCTACGGCCTCGCCCTCGAATACTACGAGCAGGCCCGCGTCATCTTCTCCGAGACCCCGGTGTGGAACTCGATCCGCGAAGAGCTCGAGCGCAATACCCACGCCTGCCAGAGCGAGCTCGAAGAGCTCGACATCGCCAAGATTCTGGGGCCGGTGCCCATTACCCGGCTACGGCAGGAGTACCTCACGAGCCTGGTTAACGGCTTCGTCGGCATCCCAGGCATTGACAACCGCTCTCAGCTCGGCGAGCGGATCGGGCTGACCCGGCAGGCGATCCACCGCAACATCAACAGCTAGCAACATCAACAGCTAGAACAGAGCAATCAGCGTCAGCGAGGTGAAGGGAGGCACGCCGTAGCAGCGCGTGACCGCATCGTAGTGCCGACGCGCGGGGCCGGACCGAAGGGGGACCGGCCCCGCTTTTTTACGCGCGCTGTGGACGCAGCCGCTGCGCTGCCGGCTGCGGGGTGCGTAGGAGAGTGGAGGGAATGGAGGGAATGGAGGGAATGGAAAAAGGCCAACAAGCTGAACGAGGCTGTCGCGCTCCGCGCCAACCCGTAGGGGCGATGGACTGCGCCGAGCCTCCGGGACGAGTCTCTTCGGGTTCCTTGGGGTCGCCCGCAGACTGGCACCCAGCGGCTCACCGTCCTGTGTCCGGCGGCTCCGGCAAGGTGTTGCGTTTCGCACGCATTTCGTCTGCGTAGGAAAAGGAAGCGGATAGGGGAGCCGTTTCGCCCTTGTGTTCGGCACGAGGTGGCCCTATATTCCCCGGCTCGGCATAAACGAACCCTCCCTCGTCCCAAGAACCCCCTCGCGGAACCTGCCTATCGAAGCAAGGTGCTACTCCAGCGGCCCGTCGGCCCGGCCGCTCTCTGCTGAACCGCTCGCCCCTCGCCCTGCGGCCGAGACGATGCACCTAACTTATTCCTTCGATAGGCCACGCTCGATGACGTTCCGCTTCTGGACCGCTGCCCGCCTCTGGACCGTTGCGCTCGGACTCTGCCTCGGGCTGCTGCCCGTCCAGGCGCAACCCGTCCGCTTCCAGCCGGCGCTCTCGGGCGAGTTCGTCGGGGACGACCTGGCGCAGAACGAGGCGACCCCCGCGCTCCGCATCGTGGAACGGACGCCCGATGGCGTGGTCTTCGAGGTGCGCGTGGACTGGCCGGAGCCGCTCGCCGAGGCGGCGCGGACGGCGGACGACCTGGCGGGCCTCCTGCTCCGGGCCGCGCGCGGCGACGGCCGGGTGTCGGAAGCCCTGGCGCTGCCGACGCTGGCTCCGCCCACGGTCGAGGTGCTGGCGGCGGACTTCGACGAGGTGCCGTTTGCCGCCGCCAAAGGTCGCAGTGCTGCCAAAGGTCACACTGCTGAAGACCTCGACGCCTTTGCCGGGCCGGTTGCCGAGGTGACGGCCATCGGGATGGAGCGGCGGCGGCCGATGGGGACGTTCGTGGCGCGGCTCGTCCGCTTCGACCCCGAGCGGGGCACCGTGCGCCGCTACCGGCGGATCGTGGCGGCAGTCCGCTTCTCCGAAGCGCGCAAGGGTGATGCGGCATCAGCCGCTAGCCGCCTCACGCCGGTGGACAACCCGCACCTGGAGGTCGAGCAGAGCGTGCTCGCCTCGGGGACATGGGTCAAGGTGCCCGTGACCACCGAAGGCATCTACCGGATTGACCGGGGGTGGCTCGAAAGCGTCGGCCTCGCGCCCGACGGCATCGACCCGAACGACGTGGCCGTCTTCGGCAACGGCGGCGAGCCGGTGCCGGCGCTCAACAGCGCGCCTCGGATCGCCGACCTCGCCGAGAACGCCACGTTCGTGGTCGGCGGCGGCGACGGCCGCTTCGACGGTGGCGACGCGGTCTACTTCTACGGAGCCGCCCCGAGCGGCTGGCACTGGGACCAGCGCGAGGCCGACCGCGGCAACCCCGGCTGGCGGCACTGGATCAACCTCTTCTCGAACGAGAACGTCTACTTCGTCCGGGTCACCGGCGGCGGCGCGCGCGTCGGCACCCCCGGCTTCGCCGGCCTCGGCGGGGCGACCGTCCTCGACCGGATCACGGGGCGCACGTTCGAGGAAGAGGACCGGCCCGAGGGCATGATTGACCGCGACGGCGGCGGCTCGGGGCTGGACTGGCTCGGGGCCGAGGTCGCCTCGTCGCGCCCGTCGGCCACCGTGCTCGACACGATCCCGGCGGGGATCGTCGGCGGGACCGTCCGCTACCGGGCGCGCGTGGCGACGCGCAACCGCTCCTCGAGCCTCGTGCTGCAGAGCGGCGGGCAGGAGCTGGTCACCTTGAACCCGCGAGGGGGAGCAGGGGAGATTACCCTCGCCGGGGACGACGTGGAGGTCTTCGAGCAGAGCGTCGGCGATGGCGCGCGGCTGGAGATGACGATGACCCTCGGCAGCACCGGCACGCAGGGCTGGATCGACTACGTCGAGGCGTTCTACCCGAAGGCCCTCCGCGCCGAGCGCGACTACCTCCGCTTCCACACGCCCGGCGGCGAGACCGGCGCGTTCGAGTTCGTGCTGACGGGCTTCGCGGCCGAGCCGCAGGTCTGGGACGTCACCGACGCCGCCGCCATCCGCCGCCTCGGCGTCCGCGCCGACGGCGCGAGCTACCGCGTGCAGGCCGAGGTCACCGACCCGGAGCGCCCCCACGAGCTCGTCGCCTTCACAACCACGAGCGCGGCCATCCGCGCG
This sequence comes from Rhodothermales bacterium, assembly GCA_038232975.1. Classification (GTDB taxonomy): domain Bacteria; phylum Bacteroidota; class Rhodothermia; order Rhodothermales; family JANQRZ01; genus JANQRZ01. The sequence goes on along the minus strand of JBBSMV010000026.1, from coordinate 4,315 downwards.
CCCGCCGGCGGCACGCAGATTCCCAACCAGAACCTCCACGCCGTCAGCGGCTACCCGGACTACGTCGTCGTCGTGCCGGCCGCCTTCCGCGCCGAGGCGGACGACCTCGCCGCCTACCGCGAGCAGGACGGGCTGCACCCCCTCGTCGTCGAGGTGGAGAACATCTTCAACGAATTCTCCGGCGGCCTCCAGGACATGCGCGCCGTCCGCGACTACCTCCGCTTCCTCTACGACCGCGCCCGGGTGGACGGCGAAATCTTCCGCTACGCGCTCCTCTTCGGCGACGGGCACTACGACTTCCGCGGCATCGAGGAGGGCGGTGACGACAACAACTGGGTCCCGACATATCAGACCGAGAACTCGTTCAGCCGCAGCTCCTCCTACACCAGCGACGACTACTTCGGCCTCCTCGACGACGACGAAGGCCTGTGGACCTCCTCGTCCGAGCGCCTAGACATCGGGATCGGGCGGCTGCCGGTCCGCGACCCCCAGGAGGCGGAGGCGATCGTCGCCAAGATCAAGGGCTACGAGAACCCCGACACGCGCGGCGCGTGGCGCACCCGCGTCACCTTTGTCGCCGACGACCAGGAGCCGAACTCCTGGGACCTCGACCTGCACGTCCAGAACGCTGAGTTGCTCTCCGACACCCTCAACGTCGTCGCGCCGAGCCTGAACGTCCAGAAGATCTATTCGATGACGTACCCGCGCCGGCAGACGTCGCTCGGGGCGCGCTACCCCGAGGCGCACGAGGACATCCTCCGGTCCTTCAACGAGGGCACGCTCGCCTGGAACTACAGCGGGCACGGCAGCGCCAGCGCCCTGGCCGACGAGCGGCTCCTCGTCAAGGAGGACATCATGCGGCTCGACAACGCCGACCGCCTGGCCGTCGTGATCACGGCGACGTGCTCCTTCGGGCGCTACGACCTGGTCGACGAGCAGAGCGGGGGCGAGCTGTTCTTCCTGAACCGCGGTGGCGGCGCGGCGGCGGTCTTTACGACGACGCGGCTCGTCTACACCGGGACGGACCCGAACACGGTCAACCTCGGCCTCAACCGGGTCCTCGTCGAGTACCTGTTCAGCCGGGAGCCGGACGGCCGGCCGCGCCGCCTCGGCGACGTGTACCGCTTGACGAAGCGGTCGAACCCCGGCGCGCAGACCAACAACCGCAAGTTCGTCTTTCTGGGCGACCCGGCGATGCGGATCCAGCTCCCCGAGCGCCCCGTGGCGATCACGTCTATCAACGGCGAGCCCGTCGGCGCGGACCCCGGCCGCGAGGCGGACCCCGCCGGTGAGCTAGCCGCTGCGCGTCAGAGCGCTCCGACGGCTTCTCGTCTCGGCCCTGCGGCATCGGCCTCAGAGGCGCTGGACGCATCGGCCGCAGGTGCGGTGGCCGGCGAGGCGGGGGCGCTGCGCCGCACCCTGCCCACGCTGCGGGCGCTCGAGGAGGCTGAGGTCGTCGGCGAGGTGCTCGGCTTCGACGGCCTCCGCGACGCGGGCTACAACGGCGAGGTCGAGGTCGCCGTCTTCGACGCCGAGCGCACGGTGGTGCTGCCTGAGGACGCCGTCAACTACATCCCGAGCGGGACCGTCGAGGTCCGCAGCGACCTCATCTACCGGGGCCGGGCGACGGTCCGCGACGGGGCCTGGAGTGTGCGCTTCGTCGTCCCGCGCGACATCTCGTACTCCGACGAGCGCGGCCGCATCTCGGTCTACGCCACCGACGCCTCGGGCCGCGACGGGCTGGGCGCGACCGAGAGCTTCGTCGTCGGCGGGACCGCCGCCAACCCGATCCAGGACAATGAGGCCCCGCGCGTGGACCTCTTCCTGAACGACACCACGTTCGTGCCCGGCGGCCTCGTCGGGAGCACGCCGGTGCTGATCGCCAGGCTCTTCGACCAGAACGGGATCAACACCGTCGGGGCCGGCGTCGGCCACGAGCTGCTGCTGACGGTTGACGGGGCCGAGCAGGACGCCACCGACCTCGGCCGCTTCTACCGGGGCGACCTCGACTCCTTCCGCCGCGGCACGGTCGAGTTCGAGATGCCCGAGCAGGAGCCGGGGCCGCACACGCTCACGCTCCGCGCCTGGGACGTCGCCAACAACTCGGCCACCGCCAGCCTCGACTACTTCGTCGAGGCCGACGGCGAGCTCGTGCTGCGCAACGTCTACAACTACCCCAACCCGACGAGCGGCGCGACGCGCTTCGTCTTCGAGCACAACCAGCCGCCGGGCACGCTCGCCCGCGTCCAGCTCCGCATCTACACGCTCTCCGGCCGCCCGGTCCGCACGCTCGACGCCGAGGAGACGCTCCCGGCGGGGTCCTTCGGCGGCTCGCTCGTCCAGATCCCGTGGGACGGCCGCGACGAGGACTTCGACCCGCTCGCCACCGGCATCTACCTCTACAAGGTGCGCGTCGAGGTGGAGCGCCCGGACGGGGAGACGCAGGTCTCCGAGCAGATCGAGCGCCTCGCTGTCATACGATGATGCTCTCCTCAAACGTATAGCCTTAAAGCCTGCTTATGAGTTGCAGAAGCAGTCCCCCTCCTGGACAGAGCCTGCCCCCGCGAAGGCGGGGGAGGGGACAGGAGTGGTGGACGGAGGACGAGCACGCCGTTTCGTCTACCCCCTCCCCGCTGCGCGGGACTCCCCCTGTCCGGGGGGAGGACTCTGACCAGAGCTTCCGCTGGCTTCACAAGCAGATTCGCAGCCTCACTCGTATACCTCACTCGTATAAACGAGCAGAACACATTGCGCTTCCGTCCTTCCGTCGGTACTCTAAGGGGTAGGTAGTGCGTTTCCACGTATCCCGGTACGCCTTTTCCTCTTCCAGCCTGAAACCCGAATCCATGCCTACTGTCCCCTTCCGCGCGTTGCGCCGCCTCGCGCCCGCGCTCCTGCTCGCCTCGGCGTTCGGCCCGAGCGCCCTCGCCCAGAACATCGTCTACACGACGGCCGTGCCGTTCCTCCAGATCGAGCCCGACAGCCGGGCCGCCGGCATGGGCAACTCCGGCGTCGCGCTCGCCGACAACGCGAGCGCCGTCTTCTGGAACCCCGCCGGCCTCGCGGCGCAGCAGGGGGCCGAGGTCTCGCTCACGCACTCGAACTGGCTCCCGGCGATCACCTCGGACCTGTTCTACGAGTACCTCGCCGGCAAGTACCACCTAGAGGGGATCGGCACGTTCGGGGGGAACATCACCTTCTTCAACCTCGGCGAGCAGGAGTACCGCGACGAGAACAACGTAGAGCTCGGCCGATTCCGCTCCTACGAGCTGGCGACCGGCGTCTCCTACGGGCGGCAGGTGACGCGCGGGCTGGCGCTCGGCACCGGCGCGCGGTTCATCTATTCCAACCTCTCGGGCGGCCTCGACGTGGGCAGCACGCAGACGAAGGCCGGCGTCTCGTTCGGCGTGGACCTCGCCGCGCTCTACACCTTCAAGCCCGTCGAGCTCGGCAGCATTCCGGTCACGACGAAGCTCGGCTTCAACCTCGCCAACATGGGACCGTCCATCGGGTACACAGTCGGTACCTGCAACCGGGTGGACGCCGACGGAAACGAGACCAATCGGAAGTGCGGCGACCCGATCCCGACGAACCTCCGCTTCGGCGGGGCCGTCAGCGCGCAGCTCGATGAGTTCAACAAGCTGAACTTCGCCATCGACTTCAACAAGACGCTCGTCGACTTCGACTCGACCGGCTCGAAGTCCTTTGCTGCGGCGATCTTCTCGTCGTGGAAGTCCATCCGCGTAGCGACAACGAACGAGCCAGTCAAGGCGGACGACCCGACGACGTTCGAGGACGTGGGCATCCTCCGGCAGATCACGGTCGGGACCGGGCTGGAGTACTGGTACAACGACCTGTTCGCCTTCCGCTCGGGCTTCTTCTACGAGGACCCCTTCAACGGCAACCGGAAGTTCTTGACCTTCGGCGCGGGCATCCGCTACAACCTGATCGGGGTGGACTTCTCGTACATCTACCCGCTCGAGGACGAGTCGCCGCTGGCGAACACGCTGCGGTTCTCGCTGCTGCTCAACGTGCTGCGCTGAGGCGCGCGGCGCGCGACGTACCGAGGGTGTCGGTAGCTTTGCTGCCGGCACCCTCGCTGTTTACAGGCCCCCTGCCGCGCTTGCAGTCGTTCGCCCCGCTCACTCCCGGCTACGCGCGGCTGTCTCCCTAGTCGAGGGCAGGGTCGCTAAGTTCTCATCGTCTCAGATGCAAAGATGGTAGTCATTCCCGCGAAGGCGGGAATCCAGAAGGCGTGCTGGGCGCTCTGGATTCCCGATCGGGGTCGGGAATGACGGTGCTTTTGAGGGAGGTG
>JBBSMV010000025.1:0-17136 GCA_038232975.1 Rhodothermales bacterium | reverse complement strand
CGCGCCGACCTCGATCAGGAAGAGGCTGTCGCGCGCCGGCTTGAGCAGGTAGAGCGTGACCAGCAGCGCGACGTTGTAGGCGAACATCATCGCCACGAGCGCGCGCTCGCCGACGCGGAGGTCGAGGATGGAGCCGGTCGAGCGTTTCATGCAGCGGGAGCGTGTCCTCCGCCGAAGATACCCCCGTCCGCTAAAGCTCCGTTCCGGCTACCCCGCCGCGCTCACGCTCGCCCTCCCCCGGAAATCTCAACAGTCTCTACCATGCCCTGGCGGCTGGAGGCACCGACGTCACGCGCCCCACTCCGGGGCGAACGCGGGGTCGATGAGGCGGCCGTCCTCCTGGGCGAGGCCGGCGATGCGGGCCATCTCCTCGTCCGAGAGCGCGAAGTCGAACACGTCGAGGTTGGCCGCGCGGTGCGCAGCGCTCGATGCCTTCGGGATGGCGGCGACGCGGTCCTGCTGGACGAGCCACCGGAGCGCGACCTGCGCCGGCCTCTTGCCGTGGCCGTCGGCGATCTCGCGGATCACGGCGTCCTCCAGGACTTTCCCGCGCGCGAGCGGGCTGTAGGCCGTCAGGAACAGCCCATGCTCGCGCACGACCTCCAGCAGGGCGCGCTGGTCGAGGTAGGGATGGTATTCGACCTGGTCGCAGACGAGGCCGGGGGCGAGGCGGAGCGCCTCGGCCAGGAGCGACGGGGTGAAGTTCGAGACGCCGATGTGCCGGGTTTTCTCGGCGTGCTGGACCTCCTGCAAGGCGTCGAGCGTCTCGGCCAGCTCGACCTCCTCGCTCGGCCAGTGGATGAGGAGGAGGTCCACGTAGTCCACCTTCAAGCGCCGCAGGCTGGCGTCGGCCGAGGCGATGAGGTCGCCGTAGGCGAGGTGGTCGAGCCAGACTTTGGTGGTCAGGAACACGTCGTCGCGGTCCACGCCCGAGGCGCGGAGGCCGTCGCCGACCTCGGCCTCGTTCTCGTAGGCCTGCGCCGTGTCGAGGTGCCGGTAGCCGAGCGAAAGCGCGTGCCGGACGCCGTCGCGGGCGTCGCCGCCTTCGAGCTGCCAGGTGCCGAGGCCGAGCGCGGGGACGCGGTCGCCGCCGAGGTCGAGGTAGAGCATCCGAGGTAGGCCACGGGGAAACGAGGCCGCGGGAAGGGGGTCAGGGGGACGAGGCCGCGGCTGATCCCCTCCCCGAGGCGGGGCCGGAGCGGGCTGGCTCGAAGCCGGAGCGGACTGGCTCAAAGCCCGAGGTCGTCGCACCCGTCGTCGAGCATGGCGGTGACGTCGCCGCTCCCGGTGGCACCGTCGGTGAACTCGGCCTCGGTGAGCACGCCGTCGCCGTCGCCGTCCCAGGAGTCGAAGGAGCCGGACCAGCCGGCGTAGGCGTCGGCGGTGGCAACTCCAGCGCTGAACTCGGCGCGGGAGATCGTGTCGTCGTCGTCGTCGTCCCAGGAGTTGAAGAGGCCGGCGCTGAACTCGGCTTCGGTGACGCGGTCGTCCTGGTTCTCGTCGAGGAGCGCGCACCCCCCGATGGTGGCACCGGCGGCGGCACCGAGGCCGAGGAGCGTGCAACCGGCGAAGAGGGGGATGAGGGCGAGCAGCCCAGCGAGGGCGGCGAGGCGCGAGGCAGGGAGGGGCATGAGATGGCTAGACATGAGGATAGGGGGTAGAGATGAGCCGGAAGAGGTGCCGGCCAGATACGGGGCTAAGTAATGGCCTAAGGCGAGACCTGTTCCTGTATCCCGCTAGATCGAGATCAAAAAGGCAGTGTTGCCTGCACGCGGTAGTAGAGGTCTACCGTGTCCCACTCGGCCGTCCGGCCGAGGTCGCGCCAGCGCTGCGCCACGCCGAGCGCGTGGACGAGCGGGAAGCCGCCGAGGCTGACCCGGTTCTTCAGCTCCGCCCCGACACCCGTCCGCCGGACCGCCTCGCCGAAGTCGTCCCCGGTCCACACGGCGGCGGCGTCCACGAAGAGCGCCGGCGAGACGCGCCCCAGCTCGACGACCCCGAGGAGCGAGGTGTTCAGGTCGAAGACGGGCGGGAGGCGGTACTCCAGCGTCCCGAAGAGCAGCCGGTCGCCGACGGCGTAGCGGCGGTAGCCCCGGACGCGCTCGGTGTCGGAGAGCGTCACCGGGTCCACGAACGGGAGCTGGAGGTCAATGTCGTCGTAGCGTGAGAGCCCGACGACGTCCTGGGCGAGCGTCCGCCCGAGCTGCGCCTGCGCCCGGCCGTAGACGTAGACCCGCCCGATGCCTAGCTGCGGCGAGACCCAGAACGCCGAGAGGTCGGGCCGGACGAAGGCGCTCTCGCTCCCGAGCACCGCCGCCCCGCCCGTCACCCGCGCCCGGAGGCCGACGCCGTCGAGCGGGTAGAGGTCGTTGTAGCGGTAAGGCCGCTGGCGCTTCGCCGTGAAGCCGAGCCGCACGTCGGCCCGCGTCCCCGCCTCGGGGCGCGGCAGCCCGGTGGTCTCGATCCCGGCGAAGGTGCTGTCGCTGAGCGGGTCGGCGTGGGCGAGGCGGAGGCGCACGTCGGCCTCGGTCCCGGTGTAGGGCGCGTCGGTCAGGTCGAGCGGCCACGTCGCCGTGAGGTCGCCGCCCGCGAGGTCCTCGACGAGGATCGAGGAGCCGTACCACTGGGCCGGGCTGGGCGCGCGGTAGGCGTTGAGCGTGAGTGAGGGGCGGAGCTGGTTGTTGGTGTAGGAGAGGAGCGCGAGCGTGTTGCCGGCGAACCTCGGGACCGAGACCGAGACGAGGCCGAGGAAGAGGTGCTTGCCGAGCGGCTCGAGCCAGAGCGTGGTCCCGAAGAAGCCGTAGTCGCTGCCGTCGAGCTCGGCGTAGGGGAGCGCGAAGGAGCCGGCGTGGGTGACGTTCGCCCACGAGCGGTAGCGCCGCCGCTCGCGGACGAGGCCGGGCGCGGGGGCGATGCGGAACGGGACCTCGTGCGGCGGCCGGTGCGCGGTCCAGGCGGCGTAGGCCGGCGGCGCGCTCGCGGGCGTCTCCACATTCACCGTCCGGCGGGCGTCTACGGCGAAGGCTTTCTCGCGGCGCTTGCTCTCGCTGGTCACGAGGACGATCCGGCCCTCCGGGTGGAGCGAGTCCGGCGGGAGCCAGTCGTGCGCCATCGCCCCGCCGAAGAGGTAGGTCACGCGGCGCTCCTTGGAGTGCGGGAGGGTGGGAGGTCGAGCGGTGCCGCGTTCGACCCCCCGTTCGGTTTGCGGTCGCTCCGGGACGCGTCCCTCCGCTCCCAGCAGCACCGAACTGTCCCCCTCGTCGAGGGGGACAGCGTTTCGGTCCTTGAGCGAAGGGACCTGTCCCGTAGCGATGGAGCGAAACGCGGGGGATCCGAGATCGAGCACGAACACGTTCGGCACGTCGTCGCGGAGCGAGGTGAAGGCGAGGCGCGTGCCGTCGGGACTCCAGACCGGAATCCGGTCGTCGGCCCCGCTGACCGAGACGGTTTCGAGGCCGCCCGAGGCGAGGTCGAGCACGGCGAGGTCGCGCTCGCCCCTCGGGCCGAAGCGGGCGAAGGCGAGGCGCGAGCCGTCCGGGCTGAAGCGGAGCGTGGTGAGCTGGACGTCGCCGGTGAAGTCGGTGAGGGCGGTTTCCTCACCCGTCGCCGGGTCGAGGAGGAACACGTTGGCCGTCCCGCCCGTGCTGCCGATGAAGGCGAGCCGGCCGTCCGGGCCGAACGTCGGCGACGAGGCGCGGCGGTCGCGCGTCAGGCGATGCGTGTCGCCGGTCTTCACGTCCACGACGTAGAGGTCGTTCACCAGCGAGCCGTAGCGCCCGCGCACGGTCCGCGCATAGGCGATCTGCTTCCCGTCGCGGCTCCACGCGAGCGGCGCTTCGAGCGACCCCTCGCCGAGCACGCGGACGCGGCGGGCGACGGTTGTGTCGCTCAGCCCCTCAATCACGGCGAGCCGCCGGACGGGCCGCGCCACCGACGAGAGCACGAGCGCCGCCACCCGTGTCGTGTCCGGGCTGTAGGCGACGTCGTAGAGGTACGTCCCCGGAAGCTCCAGCGGCGTGCCGAGCGAGTCCACGCGCTCCATCTGCCCGGCCAGCGTGTTGTAGTAGACGTTGACGTGCTTGCGCCACTCGTCGTAGAAGTCACGGTAGGATTCGCCGACCTCGGCCTCGAAGGCGCTGTAGAAGTCGTGGACCCGGATGCCCGGCAAGAGCGTCTTGCGGTGCTTCAGGATGTTCACCAGCGTCGAGTCGCCGTAGGCGTCGGCGAGGTAGCGCACCTGGCTGTTGCCGACGGCGTAGCGCAGCCGGCCGTTCCACGCCGAGGTGCCGTCGGCGTAGCTGAGCTGGTCCTCGAAGACGGCGGTGCGGAGCCAGCGGTCGCCGCGCTGCGCGTCCCAGCGCTCGGTCTCATACTGCGCGAAGCCCTCGGCCCAGAAGCTCGGGATCGGGTTGGCGAAGACGTTCTGCAACAGGCCAATCGGCGAGCGGACCGCGCGGTAGTGGAAGAGGTGGGCGATCTCGTGGGCCATCACCGTGCGCAGCCACTTCGCGTCGCCCGTCCAGATGTCGGCCGTCTCGTTGACGTGGACCCAGATGTTCGTGAACCCGGCGCGCCCGACGTTCAAGGCGACGCCGTTGGCGATCTCGTCCTCGTCCGAGAGGTAGACCCGGATCGGCCGGTCGAACGTCACGTCGAGGTTCGCCGACAGCGCGGCATAGGTCTCCTCGGCGACGGCCGCCGCCTCGGCCTCGATCCCGGCGAGGCGCTCGGGATAGACGATCTCGAAGTGCTCGGTCTCGGCCACCCGCCAGGCGATCTCCGGGTGGTTGCGCCCGCTGAAGGTGCGAAACCCCTGTGCTGGGGCGGCGAGGGGGACGAGGAGCAGCGCGGCGAGCGCGAGGAGACGCATGGGGTGGAAAGGATGGAGAGAAGAGAAAGAGGAGAGGGAAGAGGGGGCAAGGGCGATGAGAAAGTGTCTCTCTTTTCTATCTCCTCCCTCTTTTTCCTCTTCTCTCCCTATCGACGGATCGGGCGCGAAAATTAGTACCGAACCCCTGTGACAGAGCGGTGGCACTCAGGCTCGGTATCCTTCGCACACGCGCGCGGAAGTGTATCAACGCGTGCCTCCCGACACCGCATCCGACTCCCCCTCCGATGATCCGACTTCCCAACCCCGACGCCCGCGACCTCCAGGGCCGAGACCTCCAGGGCCTGCTCTCCGGCCCGGCCTACGAGCCGCCCTACGACGGGGCGGTGCAGGACGAGTTCGCCTGGCACATCGTCAAGTACCTCCGCGAGGACGCCGTCCTCCACAGCGAGGTCGAGCTCGAGACCTCCGGCGCGTTCTTCACCGCCGACTTCGTGGTCGAGGTGCCCGGCCCGATCCATACCGCCGCTAGCGGCGGTACCCGGCGCGTCGCCTTCGAGTGCTGCGGCGGGCGCACCCTGCGCGACCACCAGCGCCGCCTCCGCCGCGACGCCACGCTCATCGCCTCGGACCACCCCGACGCCGATGGGACATCGGCGGGCCGGCCGGTCGTGGACGCGCTCTACCGCCTCCGAGGGAGCGACCTCCTCGATCACATGGACGACTGCCTCTACCTCGTCGCGCAGTGGGAGATGTCTGCCCCGACGCAGCCGGACCTCTTCTCCGAGCGCGGGCGTATCAACCTCGCCACGCTCGCCACGCGCGAGGCGCGCAACCTCCGGCTCCGCCCGGAGCAGGCCGCCGCGATGGTGACCTACGAGATCAACCCGGCCGAGGAGGAGTACTTCTCCGAGCGGCACCTTTGGCACGCCGCAAATGGTACGAATCCGTTCATCCTGCTCCGCCGATTCGACCGCCGCTACAGCGAGGCGTGGCGTGTGCATGTAGACGAAGCCGTCGCTCGGCCGCAGACGCTGCGTCCGACCGGCTCGTGAGAGGAGGCCGCTGTTGGGGCAGGGGTGTCCCCGCAGCGTCGCGAGAGGCCGCCTTCCCGGAATGGGAAGGCGGCCTTCTTTTTTGCGAACCAGCCAGGGCTACAGACGTGACACAAAGGTGTCACCACCGCTGCGTATCCTGCTGCATCCTAACCCTCACGGAGACCCTCATGGAAGCACCCCGCCCCACCCCTATCGACTGGCAGCGGCTCACCGACCCCTTCCCGCCGAACGACATCGAGTGGAAGCCGGGAGCCGTCACGCGCGACAAAAAGAAGGGCCTCGCCATGGCCTACATCACCGCGCGCGCCGTGCAGGAGCGGCTCGACGAGGTGTTCGGGCCGGGCCGCTGGAAGAACGAGTTCCGCGCCGGGCCGGAGGGCGGCGTGATCTGCCGCATCTATTTCAAGAACGACGACGGCGAGTGGGTCTGGCGCGAGGACGGGGCCGACAACACCGAGGTCGAGGCCGTCAAGGGCGGCCTCTCGAACGCGATGAAGCGGGCCGGGGCGGCGCTCGGGATCGGGCGCTATCTCTACGACATGCCCGCGCAATGGGTGCCGCTCAACGACAAGGGCCGCTTCGCCGAGGTGCCGCGCATCCCGGCGCAGTTCACGCCGGCAGCAGGTCGGCCCCGGCCTGCCGATCCATCGCCGCAGCGCGCCCCGGCCGAGCGCAGCACGAACGGCCGGGCAGGGGACGGCAGGACGGCTGAGAGCGCCCCTTTCCGCAACGGCGAGCGCGTCCCCCCGCAGAACCCGTACCCCACGGGCGGGGTGATGCGCTGAGTGCGCTGCACGAGATAGCGAAAGGGGCGGGTGTCTGCTGGGCACCCGCTCCCTTCGCATGGGATAGCAGATGCTGTTCTGTCCTCCAGTGGAGGTACCAGGAGGCCGGCGCGAGCGTTACCGGGTTGACGGAGGCCCACCTCCGGCTCTATCTTTGGGCCGCTGCGTGGGCCATGTCCGATGACTCCCACCGCGCACGTTCGCTCACACTCCCCGACCTCTTGAGCTGTATACGCTCTTTTGCTACGCGCTGGCTGGTCGCTGCTGCTCTGCTCTACGCGCCGCTCGCGTTCGGGCAGCTCGGCGTGGACTGGCCCTCCGGCCCGCTCGAGGTCGGGCAGCGCGCCAACGCCTTCCTGCGCTGGGACGGCCTGGAGCCGCTCGGCGGCCTGCGCTTCGAGGCCCCGCCGGGCTGGACGGTCGAGCGGGTCTCGGCGGTCCGTGCCGGCTCCACGCTCCCGGTGCCGCTGGCTGTGACGGAGCGCGGCGGGGCCTATGAGGCCTCAGCCAGGGATGCGCTCCGTGGGGCACAGACGCTTATCGTCGGTCTCACGGTCGGGCCGTCGCTGGGCTACCAGACGCTGCGGACGGTGCCGGTGACCGAGGGCGCAAGCCGGCCGGGATGGGGCGCGGACTGGTCGGCGCTCGTCCGGGAGGCGACGCCGGCCGGGCCGGGCCGGGCTTTCCACCTGGGCGAGGGGGAGCGGCCCGTCTTGCTGCGGCGGCGCGTCTTGCCGAGCTTCGCCGCGCGCGACCCGTTCACGCTGGAGGCATGGCTCAAAACCGTCGGCCTCAGCGAGGTCGTGCTTTCGACGTGGGACGGGGATGAGGACCGGCCCTACCCGCTGGAGCTCGTCGTGGACGGCCTGGGGCGGCTGGTGTTCTACGCGGGGCAGCCCGGCCGCCACGAGTCGATGCACAGCACGGCCCCGGTCGCGGACGGGCGCTGGCACCACGCCGCCGTGGTGAGCGATCCGCGCGAGGGATGGATGCGGCTGTTCGTGGATGGGCTGGCCGTGGACTCGCTGCGGAGCGCCGACGCGGCGGGCACCCTGAACACGATGTCGCTCGCGCTCGGCGGGCGGGCGGTGCGGCCCGGCACGACACCGCAGCGGACGTTTTCCGGGTACCTCGACGAGCTACGCGTCTGGAACGTGGCCCGGTCGGGCAGCGCCCTCCGCCGCGCCATGCGCCTCCCCCTGAGCGCCCTGCCCGAAGGGTCGCTCGGGCTGAGCTTCGACCGGCCGCTGCCGCCGGAGGCCCTCGTCGAGACCCCGCCGGAGCAGGTCCGCGTGCCGTCCGATCTCTCGTTCGCCTTCCCCGTCGAGGCCCTCGAAGCCTCGGTGCAGGCCGGGATCGTCACGCTGACGTGGCAGACGAAGGACCGCCGCGCCGAGGCGTTCCGCGTGGAGCGCTCGGAGGACGGGCAGCGCTTCGAGACGGTCGGGACCGTAGGCGCGTCGGCTCGGGTGGGCGAGACAGCGGGCGGGGCGGCCCGCTTCGCCTATACCGATCTGCCGCCGGACGGCCAGGTGCTCTACTACCGCGTCCGGCAGCTCGCGCCCGACGGGTCGGAGCGCGTCTCGGGCACCTTCAAGCTCGGCCTCGGCGCGGACGAGGCCGCCGCCGCGGTCCTCGTCGGCACCTCGCCCAACCCGTTCCAGGGCCGCACGACGATCACCTACGAGCTGGCCCGGCCGGAGCGGGTCCGGCTCTCGGTGTGGGACGTGGCGGGCACGCGCGTCGCCACGCTCGTGGACGAGGCGCTGCCGGCGGGACGGCACACCTACCGCTTCGCGGCCGACGGGCTGCCGAGCGGGGTCTACTTCGTCCGGCTCGAGACGCCGAGCGGGAGCGCCGCCCACAAGCTGACACTGACGCGGTAGGCCGCTTCCTGATGCTGGATTGCCGGTTTTGGATTGCCGTAGTGGATCGGGAGCGTCCCCGATCCACTACGGCACGCTCCCCTTCCTGGCAGGCACGCCGCAGGACTTCGAGCGGCAGATGAAGGAGACCGGGCACAACGCGCGCGTGCTGGAACCTGGAGAAATGCTTACCTTGTAAGAAGGTATGCTCCCTACCGGACCGCCCTATGGCCGCTACGTTCTCGATTCAGCCTCCTCGCCGCCGCAGGCGCTACGCCCTCGCCGCCCTCGTCGCGCTCCTGCTGCCGGGCGTCGCGGCGGCGCAGCGGCCGTTCGACGTGCTCGACCCGTTCTACCAGGAGGAGTCGGCGCGGCGGAGCTTCTACGACGGGTTCGCGCTCGCGGGCGAGGTTGGATACCGTTCCTCCGGCCCCTTCCGGTCTACGCCCGAGGCCGATACACGCGGCCCGCTCGCCCTCTCGTTCCGGCTCGACTATGCCCTGGCCCGGCAGATTGACCTGAGCGCGGTCTTCGACCTGAGCGGTGGCCTCGTCAGCCAGCTCGGCGGCGGGTCGGTCCGGCTGAGCTGGATCGTGGTGAAGCCCTACTGGCGCAACGAGGACACGGACTACGCCCTCCGCATCGCCGTGGACCCGGTGAGCGAGGGTGGCCTCGGCTTCCGGCAGACCGACATCGCCTTCGTCTCGACCTCGAACCTCTCGCCGCTGGTCTCGTCGGACTTCGCCATCGGGCTGCGGCAGGCGCATGTTGGCTACGAGCGGCTGCAAGTGGTCGAGGGGCCGAGCGGGATCATCGGGCTGGAGGCAGCCGACCCGGCGCTCGTGCGGACACGCGCCATCGGCAAGGAAATCCACGTCATGTGGGGGCACAACCTCCACTTCGACCCCGCCGGGAGCAACTTCTTCCTGACCCTCCTGGCCGAGGCGATGGACTACGACCTCGTCGAGTCGCGCCCGTTCGAGGAGGGCGACGCCGAGGCTTCGGAGCAGGGCGAGGCGACCGAGGCCGAGGAGCGCGGGCGCTACCGGGGCGGGGTCGGCTGGGTCCGGGCTGGGCTGGAGCTGAACCGGCCGGGCTACCAGTTCTCGCCGTTCGTCGGCGTCCCGGTGGCGGCATGGCTGGACGTGGCGGGTGAGGCGAACACCTGGGGGCCGCGCTTCCAGAACCTCCGCTTCGGCCTCCGCCTCACCCTGAGGTAAGTGTCAAGTTACGAGGGCCGAATGGCGAGTGGGTAGAACAGATCATTCGGCATTCATCAGTCGTCGCTCGACACGCCCCATGACGCTAGGCATCGTCTCGGACACGCACGGCTGGCTGCATCCGTCGCTGCCCGAGGTTCTCACAGGCGTCGACCTGATCCTGCATGCGGGCGACGTGGGCACGCCGGAGGTGCTCGATGCGCTCGAGGCCGTCGCGCCGGTGCGCGCGGTCTGGGGCAACGTGGACGGGCAGCCGGTCCGGCACCGCGCGCCCGAGCACCAGCGGCTCCGGGTCGAGGGCGTGCGGATCTGGATGACGCACATCGGCGGCCGGCCGGGGCGCTGGGCGAAGGGCATCGGGCCGCTGCTGCGCCAGGAGCGGCCGGACGTGTTCGTCTGCGGGCACAGCCACATCCTCCGCATGGAGCGGGTGGCGGACCTCGGCAGGATGCTCTACCTCAACCCCGGCGCGGCCGGGCGGCAAGGCTTCCACACGGTGAAGACGTGCGTCCGACTGCACATCATAGACGGCGCGGCGCGCCAGGCCGAGGTGGTGCATCTGGATGAGGACGGGTGAGTGGGGGAGTGTGGGAGTGAAAAAAAGCACACAAGATAGCGAGGCCGTCGCGCGCCGATTCGTAGGGGCGCAAGGCCTTGCGCCCTGGTCGGGAATGGCACTACGTCTCGCAGCGTGCGTCTTGGGGTGGGATATCTTGGCTGTCATCCGCCCATCCGCCCATCCGCCCATCCGCCCATCCGCCCATGTCCGAAACCCGGCAGCAGAGGTTCGACCTGCGGGCGCTCCTCGAGACGAGCCGCCTGCTCAGCTCGTCGCTGGAGACCGACTTCGTGCTCGGCAACTTGCTGCTCACGGCGATGAGCAAGCTCCTCGTCACGCGCGGCGTCGTCCTGCTCGACGACCCCCTCGCCGGAGCGTACCGCGTCGAGGCCGTCAAGGGGATGCCGGCGCTCAAGCGGGAGGCCCTGCTGCCGCTCGGCCCGCCGCCGAAGGCGGTTGCGCGGGGCGAAGCGGTGCCGCCGCTCCTGCGCGAGCGCGGCGTCGCGCTCCTGCTCCCGGTCACCTACCACGAGCGCACCATCGGCCTCGTCGGGCTGGGGCCGAAGGCGACGGGCGGCGACTTCACCGCCGACGAGGTCGCCTTCGTGGACTCGCTCGTCCACATGTCGGCCACCGCGATCCACAACGCCCGGATGGTCACCGAGCTGCAAGAGGCCAACCACGACCTCGGCCAGAAAATCCAGCAGCTCGACACGCTCTTCGACCTCTCGCAGGCCTTTAGCCGGACCCTCGACGTGGACCACTCGGTCCGGCTGCTCTCGCTCGCGCTGATGGGGCAGCTCCTCGTCGGCCGCTACGTCTTCCTGCTCCGGGACGAGGCGGGGCGGCTCGGCCCCGTCGCCGCGCGCCGCGCCGAGCCGCTCGGCGACGACACGCTCGGCCGGCTCAGCGCTCTCACCAAGCTCGTGCTCCTCGACGACGCCGGGCCGGAGTGGGACGCGCTCGGCGGGTTCGCCCTCGCGCTTCCGCTGCGGATGCAGGACGAGACGCGCGGCGTCCTCCTGCTCGGCCCCCGGCAGACCGGCGCGCCGTACCAGGCCGACGACGTCGAGTTCCTCACGTCGCTCGGCGCGCTCGCGCTGACTTCGATTGAGAACGCGCGCGGCGTGGCGGCGCGGATCGAGAAGGAAAAGCTGGAGGAGGAGCTGCGCCTCGCGCGCGACATCCAGGAGCGCCTGCTCCCGCAGGAGCTTCCTGCCTTCGCCGGCCTCGACCTCGCCGGCCTCGCCCTCCCGAGCCGCTTCGTCGCCGGTGACTACTTCGACCTCCTCCCGCTCGACGAGGACCGCCTCCTCTTCGCCGTCGCCGACGTGTCGGGCAAGGGGATGCCGGCCTCGCTCCTGATGGCGAACCTGCAGGCGTGCCTGCACGTCCTGCGCGGCAGCCTCGCCGCAGCCTCGCTCGACCTCGCCGCCGCGACGGGCCGCGTCAACAACGTCATCCACCGGAACACCGGGCTGACCGTATTTATCACCTTCTTCTGGGGCATTTTCGACCGGC
Organism: Rhodothermales bacterium; assembly: GCA_038232975.1. Lineage (GTDB taxonomy): Bacteria > Bacteroidota > Rhodothermia > Rhodothermales > JANQRZ01 > JANQRZ01. The sequence continues at coordinate 5,300 of JBBSMV010000025.1, read as the reverse complement.
GCGACGGGCAGGTCCGCTACGTCAACGCCGGTCACAACCCGCCGCTGCTCGTGCGGGCCGATGGGTCGGCGGAGCGGCTCGAAGAGGGCGGCGTACTGCTCGGCGTGCTCCCGGACGCGCCCTACGCCGAGGGTGCCGCCGCTCTCGGCGCAGGCGACACGCTCGTCCTCTTCACCGACGGCGTCACCGAAGCTTGGAGCGCTACCGACCCCGACGACGAGTACGGCGAGGGGCGTCTGTTGGAGACAGTCAGGGCACACGCGGCCGGGTCTGCGCAGGACATCCTCGGGGCTGTCCGCACCGACGTAGGCCGCTTCACCGACGGCGGGCCGCTCGACGACGACCTGACGCTCGTCGTGCTGAAGCGCGGTTGATCTCTCCAGGGTTGACTCGGCTCCAGGGTTGACTCGAGCCGGGACGGCCGGGGAGGGCAGGGCCGTCCACGCAAAACGGGCCTCAGAAAGTGATTTCCGAGGCCCGCAAATCTGTTCGGCACCGAGTGCCGGTCAGGCCGGGACGCCGGTTAGGGCGTGGTGCACTGCTCGAAGTCAGGCGTGGGGCACTGGTTGATCGAGTTGAGGCCCGTGTCGAGGATGTTGCCGTCGACGTCGAACGAGACGTCGCCCGTGAAGGGGTCGCCGAGCGTTGCCGTGACGGCGGCCACGTCACCGTAGTCGGTGAGCGTGGGAGCGTTATAGGTTTTCATGTGGAATCTCCTAGCTTGGGAAGATGAGTGGGTACGGATGGAGGGTCTGGCTCCGCTGCCAACATAGCTCAAAAGTGTGGGGAAGAGACTTCCCGGAAGGCTTCTTGTCTCTACGCCCAGTGGCTCTGGGGAGCATGGGGGAAACACCTAAGATAAATGACTCTCAAGCACTGTCGGAACCTGATACGTCATTTCGTATAATAGGGGCATGGCAGAACGAGACCGCCCCGGTGATGCCTCCGGTGAAGCCGAGACCCCCGGCGATGTGCCGTCGCCGCGCAAGCCCGTCCGCTGGTGGGGCGCATCCAGGCGGGACCTTCGCAGCTTCCCGGCCGAGGTCCGAACCGACATCGGCTTCAACCTCGACCTCGTCCAGCGGGGCCAGATGCCGGAGCACTTCGATTACCTCTCGGCCATCGGCTCGGGCGTCATCGAGATCAAGGTCAACTACGACCGCGACACCTACCGCACGCTCTACGTCGCCAAGTTCGAGGAAGCCGTCTACGTGCTCCACGCCTTCCAGAAGAAGTCCACGAAGGGAAAGCAGATGCCGAAGAAGGAGCGCGAGCTAGCAGCAAAGCGCTACGCCGAAGTCGTCGCTCACCGACGGGCTGCCGGGCTTTCCTGAGCCGCCCAGCCTCCGCCGAGCGTGTCACAGAACGAACCAGAAACGAGAGTAGCTATGAGCGCCCCCTTTGAGGAGTCCACCGGCAACGTGTTCGAGGACCTCGGCTTCGACCCTGACGAAGCCGCGCTCCTCTCGGTGAAGTCCACCTTCCTCGCCGCCCTCGGCGAGTTCGTCGCCGCCTTCGACACCCAGGCCGAGGCCGCCGACGCGCTTGGGGTGAAGCAGCCCCGTGTCTCGGAGATCGCCAACGGTCGCCTCTCGAAGTTCTCGACCGACCTGCTGATCAAGCTGTGCGAGCGGGCCGGGATCGAGGTGGCCGTTGAGGCGACGTACCGCGCGGCGGCGTGATCCCAGACCGTCCCCACGCTCGTCGTGCTCAAGCGGGTTCAGGGTTTGCCCTAGACCTGCTTTACGGTTGCTCGTAGGGGTACTCGTTCGCTAGCTCGCACGGATAGCCTTCGATGGCCGGGCACTGCGCGATGGAGTTCATCCCTACCTCCAGCACGTTCCCGTCGAGGTCGAAGGTGATGTCGCCGGTGAACGGGTCGCCGAGCGTGGCCGTGACGGCGGCGAGATCGCCGAAGTCGGTGAGCGTGGGTGCGGTGTAGGTTCGCATGGGGGCCTCGATGAAAGGGGGAGAAAACATACCACCGAAGGTAGAGACGGGAAAGAAAAAAGCCGCCCCCAGTGTGGGAGCGGCTTGGTACGCCCGAGAGGATTACTTTGTGAGATTGGGCGCTATTCGGTTGATACTGAAAAAGCCTCTCCCGTAGGCTGGAAAGCCCTTTCTGATACCCATTGCATTTGGTTTGAATCCGAAGTATACTGGAAAAACCCTTACATCAACCCTTACATAACGCGCCGTGGCTGCCGTCACTCCTATCCTCTGGCCTCACACAGAAAATGCAGCCGGGCACCGTCCGGTCTGGCTTCGGTTCTGCGACACGCACCGGACGCTCTACACGTCCCTCGGCGTCTACATCCCCCCGCGCTTCTGGAACGAGCGCAGGGGCGAGGTGCGGAAGGGACACCCGCACACCGACCGGATCAACGCCCTCATCCAGCGGCGGCTCGCCGAGGCCGAGAACGAACGGCTCCGCCTACTCGCCGACCGGGAGCCGGTGACGGCCGAGGCGCTGCAAGCGGCCGTGGCGAACGAGCCGACGGCCTCGGCCGCTGCTTGCTTCCTCCGCTACGCTCGGGACTTCGTGGACGAGCTGGAGAAGCGCGGTGAGGTGGGCCGCTACAAGCGCGAGAACACGGTGCTCAACAAGCTGGAGGCGTTCACCGGCATACCGCTCCCGTTCGGCAAGCTGACGCCGGGGCTGCTCCGGCAGTACGAGACGCACCTCTCGACCGTCGAGCAGAACAAAGCCTCGACGGTGCAGGGCAACATGAAGGTGATCCGCACGCACTTCCGCCGGGCGATGAAAGACGGCGTGGTACCGCGTGACGCCGACCCGTTCTTCTCCTACTCCCCGCCGAAGGCCAGGCGCGTCGAGCGCCACAAGCTGACCGAGGCCGAGCTTGCCCGGCTCGAAGCCCTCGACCTCGGCGAGCGCGGCCCGGACGGCTCGCTCATCGTCCGCGTCCGGGACTACTTCCTCTTCTCGCTCTACACGGCCGGTGCCCGGTTCGCAGACGTGGCCCGGCTCCGGTGCGGCAACATCGTCGAGGATGTGACGACCGGCGGGGAGCGGGTGTGGCGGCTGACCTACACGATGGGCAAGACGGGGGCGCGGCCCTCCGTCAAGCTGATCCCGCAGGCCCAGCGGATCGCGCTGCTCTACCTCGACCGGGGCGACGGCAAGCCGAAGCCGCCCGACGCCTTCCTCTTCCCGATGCTGGAGAAGGGAGACCTCGCCGATCCGAAGGCGGAGTGGAACGCCATCGGGAAACAGAACGCGCTCGTGAACAAGGACCTCCGCAAGCTCGCCGAGCAGGCCGAGGTAGGGGGTAAGCTCTCGTTCCACGTCGCCCGGCACTCGTTCGCCGACCTCGCCCGGCGGCGGGGATGGGACGTGTACGCGATCTCGAAGGCGCTCGCGCACTCCGGCCTCGCCATCACCGAGCGGTACCTCGCCGGGTTCGACGGGGAGCTGGTGGACGAGAAGATGGGCGAGCTGTTCGGAGAGGACAGATGAATCCTACCCCCGATTTTTGCAGTGTCCCTACTGAGGCCGAGATCGAAGCAACGATAGCCCTTGATATGCCTGGCGGTCGTTTCTGCGCGGCTGCTGGACCCGGCGAGCAGTTCGGTTTCATCTGGACCGAGGAGGCCGAAGCACGAACGGGCCGCGATCTGTGGGACCTGTTCGACCGGCCCGGACCACCGATCCAGTACGGGGACCTCTGGGTGAGCGGGGAGGCGTTCAGCTTGCCCTTTGCGGCCTTCGCAAGAGCATTCCCGGAGGTGCAGAGCAGCGGGGGAATGCAGGATTCCGCCGGACGCTGCGAGCGGGATATTCGGGTGCTCTGGGAGCGCCTGTGGTCTCAGCCGGAGGCCCCGCTACCTTTTATCGCATCGGTGCTGATGGTCCTTGTCGTGGCGACAGAACCGTATCTCCGTCCGCGATACAGCACACACACCTTTGAGGACGGAAGCAAGCAGGAGCTTGAGTGGGGAGGCCGACACAACTTCCATCAAGCTGCGAACCACCTATGGCGGGACGTACTGGACGGTGCGCTTGGTGCGGCAGTCATTGACCGCTACGACGTACTGTGCGAAGAGTACCCCGTGCCGCCGCCGCTCGCTGCGTGCCAGAAATCCCTGCTAGCGTGGGCGCTCGGGGAGCGGGAGCACCTCTTGCAGCAGGCAAAGCGGGCGGAAGCACAGTGGCACAGGGCCGAGGGGATAGCAAGGCAAGATCTGCTGTTGGAGGAGAATGGTTACGCTGTCATTCTCAAGCCTATAATGCGCTGGCTGCGCGAACTCAGACTCGATGGATACTCCTTCGAGAAAGCGGCAGAGGAAATCGGTGAGAGGATGGAAGAGAACTATGGGGCCTTACTTCGAAATCGTGGACTCGCTCCAGCACAGTTCAGCGCGCGAAGGTTGAAAGACCTTCGAGACAGGGCAAAACAGCTCAGTCTCGATCTGAATGGTGAAGGGTCGGATGAAATCGGATAGCATCGGACGGCGAGGTGTCCTAGACCTCTCAGTATCGGCTGCCTATCGTGAGGGCCTTAACCAACCGCGCCCCCGATGGAAGCCTCCGAACTCTCCCTCCTCACGTCTAACGCAGCACTGACCCGCTTCGAGCGAGCGGCCGAGCGTGTCCTCGAACGGAAGTTCGATGCGACGCTGGAACGCCTCCGCGCCGAGGATGAGCGCCCCGGCTTCGGCTGGGTGGACAACGACACGGCGATGCGGCTGCTGAACCTCAGCCGCCCCACGCTGGCCCGCTACCGCGCCGACGGGACGCTGCCCTATGCGAAACTGGGAGCGAGCGTCTACTATCGCCTGAGCGATCTGGAGGCTGTGCTCGAAGCCCGCACCGTGGAGCGGGAATCCACATGAACGGAAGCCCCGAGCGACAGCAATCGCTCGGGGCTTCTTCGTTTCCAACCATCGGCGCGGGCAGGCTCCGAAGCATTGCCCCGCGTCGAGCAGACACAGGAAGAATGTACGACTCTCACACGCTCCCCGCCAAAGCCGCCCGGCGTTCCGCGCCCCCGGCTCCCTCTCCGCTTCGTTCGTCGCCCGCCGTGCTGCTGGGCCGCGTCGCTGCCCTCCGGTCCAAGCCGCTTCCGCACCGGACACCGGGCGAGACGGCGATGCTCGAAGGCTTCGACCTCGCCCGCGCCTACTCCGGCGACCTAGCGCACCTCCTCGCCGGTATCCGCGCCGGCCTCTTCGCCTCGGGCCGTACCCGGCCGGCGGGGAGGAAGGCAGCGTGAGCGAGCGCCCCCTCGACACCCTACTCTCCCGGTTGGAGGGTGTGCGACCCTCCGGCCGGGGGTTCG
>JBBSMV010000024.1:0-17213 GCA_038232975.1 Rhodothermales bacterium | reverse complement strand
TCGATCACCTGGTGCTCGCTCGTGTCGAGGCTCAGCCCGTCGGTCCAGCGGGCGACGAGGTCGGGGCCGTACTTGTTGAGGAAGTAGAGCGCCGAGAGGGTGCGCTCCTGGAGGCCGCCCGTCGGGTACAGCCCGGTCGCGGCCTTTTCGAGCCCGTCGCGCACGGCGTCGTGGTTGCGCTTCTCGGCGCGGACGACGCGGTCCTGCAGCCCGGCGAGGTCCTTCTGGAGCGCCGCCCGCGTCGCCTCGGCCGACGCGCCGAGCGTCGGGTCAATGCCTGCCACGACGGGCTTGAGCGCGTTGACGGCCTCGTGGATGCGCCGGGCGGCCTCGCCGAACGCGCCGGTCAGGTCGTGCTCCGAGCGGTCGAGGACGAGGCGGCGGTGGAGCGCGTCGAGAGCCTGCCCCGGACTCGATCCGGGGTCCCCGCCGAGGTCGGCGACGCTGAGGTCGTAGCGGTCGAGAACCTTCTGGACCTTGCCCTCGACGAGGGTAGCGCTCGCGCGCGGGTAGACGACCGGCATCGGGAGGCCGAAGAGGTCGTAGACCCCGCCGAGCTGGGCGTAGTATGAGGTCTCGCCCGGCCCGGCGACGTAGGCCGCCGTCGGCAGCAGCCGGGCCTCGACCATCGGGCGGAGGACGACGTTGGGGCTGAAGCGCTCCGGCTCGGCCTCGATCAGCGCCAGGAGGTCGTCTTCCGAATAGCGCCGGCCGAGGCCGCGCAGGACGAACCCATCCTCCGCCGGATCGAGCGTGAACCGGCCCTCGTCCTCCATCAGGAAGAGGTTCACCGGCAGCGGCGTCACCTGCCGGTGGAAGCCGGCCTCGTCCAGCTCCCGGCTCGCCGTTTCGAGCCGCTCCAGCGTCTCGGCGTGGCGCTCGATCTCCTGGCGGAAGACCCCAGCGGCGAGCCGCTTGAGCCGGGCGTCGTCGGGCGAGACGAAGACGAGGCCGCTGCCGGCGAAGAGCGTCTGCATCAGGCGCGCGAAGGCGTCGCGCATCGTCCGGCCGGGGCGGTACGCCGCGCGGAGGGCCGCCATGAGCGCCGGGGTGAACTCGGTCGGGCGGAGCGCCGCTTCGAGCGCGTCGGCCGCCTCGGCGGCCTCGGGGCCGAGGACCCGGCGGCCGACGGGCACGCGCGCCTCGTCCGGCGGCAGCGCGACGCGGACCGGGTCGTTGCCGCTGAGGACGAGCGCCGCGCGGACCTCGTCGAAGTCGTGGTCCTCGCCCGCCAGCCAGAACACGGGGACGGCGGGGCGGCCGGTCTCCCCGGCCAGACGCCGGGCGAGCTGGACAGCGGTGACGGCTTTGTAGACCGTGTAGAGCGGCCCGCCGAAGAGGCCGAGCTGCTGCCCAGTCACGACGGCGACGCTCTCCCCGTCGCGGAGCGCCTCGATGTGCGCCCGCACGGCGGCGTCGAGATTCCCCCAGGCCGCGTTCTGCTCGGTGAGCACGTCGGCGAGCGTGGCGCGGTCCCGACCGAGCGCGGCGGCCTCGCGCGCGGCCTCGGCCCGGCCCGCCGCGTCGCGGAAGTCGTGGGCGAAGAACCGGAGCGCCGCCGGGTCGCCTTCGGCATAGCGCCGAAAGAGGTCGGGGAACCCGCCGAGCCGGTCGAAGGCCAGGCGGCGGGCGACGAGCGGCGGGGCGGCGGGCCGGGACATGAGACAAGAACGAGAAGAGAGAAAAGAAGGAAGAGAGAGGAGAGTGGGAAGAAGGTAGAAGCGATGAAAGAGAAACTCTTTCTTCTCCCTCTCCTCTTTCTCTTCCCTCTTCTCCTTCCTCTAGTTCTCCTTCTGCATCTGCTCGATCTCGTCGCGGAGCTTGGCGGCGCGCTCGTAGTCCTCGGACTCGATGGCCTTGTCGAGCTGGGCCTGCATCCGGGCCAGCGGCGAGCGCGCGGCGTGGGCCTCCTCGGGCTCCGCCTCGGCGCGCGCCACCGGCGCGTCCTCCTCGTCGTCGGCGGGGATGCCGGCCTCCTCGAGCACGTCCGGGGCGACGAAGATCGGGGCCTCGCTGCGGACGGCGAGGGCGACGGCGTCGGAGGGCCGGGCGTCGAGCTGGTGCTCCTTGCCGGCGTAGACGTAGCGGATTTTGGCGAAGAACGTCCCGTCGCGCAGGTCGTCGATCACGATGTCCGTGATGTCGGCCTCGATGGCCTCGAAGAGGTCGCGCAGGAGGTCGTGCGTGAGCGGACGCGGGGGCTGGATTTTCTCGAGCTCCAGAGCGATGGCCTGCGCCTCGAAGGCTCCGATGATGATCGGCAGGCGGCGGTTGCCGTCGAGCTCGCCGAGTACGAGGGCGTAGGCCCCGCCGCTGGAGGGGCTGGTCGAGAGACCGATGATGTCTACTTGGATATAGTCCATATGGATATGTCCAGCGGTGGCGCAGAAGATAACGAGGGACCCGCTAGGCGAGAACGCGCTTCAACGCGTCGAGCAGTGCCCTGTTCTCGGCCGGCAGCCCGACCGAGGCGCGGACCCACCCGCCGAGCGCGGGGTAGCCGCTGACGTCGCGGAGGCGGACGCCCTCCCGGAGGAGCGCCGCCAGGAGGTCGGCCGGCGGGAGCGGGGTCCGCATGATAAAGAAATTCGCCGCCGAGGGCACCGTCTCCACGCCGTCTATTTCGGCCAGCGCGGCGCGGAGCTTTACCCGCTCGGCGCGCAGCACCGCGACGCGCTCGCGCACCAGGTCCGGCCGCTCCAGCATGGCGAGGCCGAGGCTCTCGCTGAGCCGGTCCACGAGAAACGGCAGCCGCGCCTTCGCGAGCTCGGCCGCCAGGTCGGGGTGCGCCATCAGGTAGCCGAGGCGGACGCCGGCCAGCCCCATCGCCTTCGAGAACGTCCGCATCACGAGCACGTTCGGCGCGCGCCGGAGCAGGTCGGCCGCCGTCGGCCCCTCGACGAACTCGGCGTAGGCCTCGTCAAGGAGCAGGAGGCCCGGCGCGGCGTCGGCCATCCGCTCGAGGTCCTCGTGCGCGAAGGCGTAGCCCGTCGGGTTGTTGGGCGAGCAGACGACCGCGAGCGGGGCCTCGCTCTCGCGCATTGCGGCGATGACGCGGTCGGCGTCGTGGGAAAAATCCGGCTCGGGGTCCACCGGGACGACGCGCCCGCCGAAGACCCGGACGACGCTCGCGTAGAGCGCGAACATCGGGCGCGGCAGCACGACGGGCATGCCCGCTGCGACGAGCGACAGCCCGACGGTGTGGGTCAGCTCGTTCGAGCCACGCCCGACGATGATCCCCTCGGCGGGCCAGTCGAGGCGCTCGGCGAGGGCGGCGGTGAGGCGGTGCGGGCGGTCCGGCGGGTAGCGGTTCCAGTCCGTTGCCCGCAGCGCCTCGGCGGCGGCGCGCTCGACCTCGGGCGGCAGCCCATAGGGGCTTTCGTTCTGGTCGAGCTTGGCCGCGCCACCCACGTCGGTGGCGACGAGGTACGGGCGCTCGGCGCGCACCTCGGGCCGAACCAGGGCGAGGAGATCGGCCACGCGGCGGGCGGCAGGCGGAGCGGACGGCGGCATGGACGGGCGGATCGGGAGAGGAAGGAGCGCGCACGCGGCGCGGCGACGGCGGTTCCGGCGCGGTCGGCACAAGATCGCACCGCTGGCCGTCCGCCGCGCACTTCCGCTCAGCGCTCGCCGAGCGACGGGAGACTGCCCGCGTAGGCGCGCCCCTCGCGGTCGGCGAGGTAGAGCCGCGCCCACGCCGGCCGCGCTGGAACCTCGCCCGCGTCCGTCTCGAACAGCGCCGCCCACGCCGCGTCCGTCAGCCGCTCGAAGCCCGTGGTGACGCGCTCGTAGTAGCTCAGCACCGGCCCGACGAACGCTACCGGCCCGACGCCCGGCACCTCCGCCGTCAGGACCGCCGTGTTGAGCGGGCCGGTTCCGGCGTGGAGCACCCACCCCACCGGGGCACCGCTCGCGTCCGTCGGGGCCGTGTGAACGTCGGCCACGATGAGGTCCCGCTCGCGCGCCCGGTTCTCGCCGCCGAGGAAGAGCCGGATGTACCACCCGTCGTACCTGGACCCGCACGCGTTCACCTGCCGGAGCATCCGCCGGAGGAACCCGCGCTCGGTCTCGGAGAGCGGCGTGCCGGCGACCTCTGGAATACACCTCGTCGCGGCCATCATGCCCGTTGTCAGGGAGGTCCTGGTCCGTGAAAGCCTATCAGGTTCGCGGGAAGAGCACGGGGGCACGACGCGGACCCTGCACGCTCGGAATATGCAGACCCCCGCTGCACAAAAACAAGCGCACGGCGAGACGGTGACACAGTGTGGTGCCAGACCAGACCTCGGGCGAACGCCGTTCGCCCCTACGGGCACACTGCGCGACGGCGTCAGTACCTTTTCTAGCTTATTCCCGACTCCCGACTCCCGACTCCCGACTCCCGACTCCCGACCCCCGACTCCCGACTCCCGACTCCCGACCCCCGACTCCGCTCAAGCGCGCTCCGCGGCCTCCTCCCGGCGCGCGAGCGGGCGGCGCGGCGGGGCCGCCGCGAGGGGCAGGCGGACGGTGAACGTCGAGCCGAAGCCCTTCCTGCTCTTCACCTCCACGGTGCCGTGCATCAGCTCCGCGAGTTGCTTGGTGATCGAGAGGCCGAGGCCGGTCCCCTCGTGCGAGCGCTGCATCCCGGTCGACTCCTGCTTGAAGCTGTCGAAGAGCTGCGGCAGGAACGCCTCGCCGATGCCGATGCCGGTGTCCCGGACGCGGAGCACGGCCGCCTCCGGCTCGGCATCAATCTCGGCGACGACCTCGCCCTCCTTCGTGAACTTGATGGCGTTGCCGATCAGATTGACGCAGATGCGGTGCAGGCAGTCGGGGTCGGCGGCAGCCCACACGCCGGGCGTCGTCTCCTCGAGCGCGAGCCGGAGGCCCTTGCCGAGCGCCAGCGGGCGGAGCACGCTAATGGCGTCGCCCACCTCCTCGGCGAGGTCGAGTGGCTCGGCCTGCGGGTGCAGCTCGCCGGCCTCGATCCGCGCCATGTCGAGGACCGAGTTGATGGTGCCGAGCAGGTGGATGCCGGCGCGGCCCATCGTCTCGACCATCTCGAGGTGCTCGCCCTCCAGCTCGCCGGTGAGGACCTGCGCCGAGCCGATGATGCCGGTCAGCGGCGTCCTGATCTCGTGGCTCATGTTGGCGAGGAAGTTCGACTTGAGCCGGCTCAGCTCCTCGGCCTGCTCTTTGGCGCGGATCAGCTCGGCTTCGAAGATTTTCTGCTGCGTCACGTCCTTCGCCACGCACACGATCCCCTGCACCGTGCCGTCGTCGCCCGGCATCACGGCCGCCGAGAACGACACCGGCAGCACCGCGCCCTCGCGCTGCTGGAGCGTCGTCTCCCGGCTGCCCGAGGTGCCGCGCCGGAGCACGTCGGCGAGCAGCGCGTCCGCCTCGACCGGCCCCCGCGTGAAGACGAACCCGAGCGGGCGGCCGACCAGCATGGCCTCCTCGTAGCCGAGCGTAGCGACGACGGCCTCGTTGACCATCTCGATGGTCCCGTCCGGCAGGACGACGAAGAGCGGGTCGGCCATCGAGTGGAGGATCGTGTCGAGGTGGCGCTTCGAGACGGTGGTGCGGCTGAGGGCCTCGGCCATCGTGTTGAAGGCGTGCGTGAGCGCGCCGACCTCGTCGTCGGAGCGGACCTCGAGCCGGAAGTCGAGGTGGCCGCGCCCGATCACCTCGGTGGCCTTCGTGAGCGAGAGGATCGGCCCGGAGATCGAGTTGGCAATCAAGATGCCGAGCACGAGCGTCATCCCGATGGCGAGCAGCACCGCGACGAACAGCATCCGGTCGGCCCGGGCGAGCTGGGCGCGGACGGCCTCGGCCTTGGTGTTGAAGGCGAGGCTGACCCGGTTGCGGTACTGCGTCAGCGGCGGGAGCATCGCCTCCTGGACCTGCGGGGTGACGGTCTCGGCGAGGAACTCCCCCGCCTCGGCCGGGCGCTGCTCCACCAGGGCGATCAGCCGCTCGGTCTGCTGCTGGTAGGTGCTGAAGCCGCGGCCCAGCTCGTCGATCCACGCGAGCCGCTCCCCGGCCTCGCCCCGGTCTCCGTCCTGCCCCCAGGCCTCGGCGCGCGCGCGCGCCCCGGCGACGGCCGACCGGCTCTGCGACAGGTGGCTCTCGAACCGGACGAGCGCCGCCCGCAGCGCCTCGGCCGAGACGGTGCCGCGCTGGGCGACGAGGTCGCGCGCCAGCGCCTGGCTTTCGCGCAGCGCGAGCGCCATCTCGATGGCGTGGTTGGTCTCCTGCGCCGTCCCCTCGCTGAGCTGGAGCACGCCGTACTCCACGCGCCCGTTCATCACCTGCGCCACATACCCGACACACCCGACGAGCAGGGCCACGAGCGCAAAGCCGAGCAGCAGCTTCTGGTAGAGTTTCATCGGCTGGTATCCTCCCGCTTGCACCAGGGCGGGCGAGGCTCGTGAGTCGTCGTTTTACGTCACGCTGGCACGACGGACCGGCGCAGTATAGGGGGCGCTTCGACGCGGTAGAAACGGACCGGACGCCGGTAGAATCTGCGCCCCGGTGCGGCTGGCTCTAGCCGTCGAGCTCCCGGTCCCACCACGCGAGCATCCCCTCTTCGGAGCGCCCGAGCGGAGCGCCGACGTCGCAGTACTCGCTCCACATCATCGTGCGAATCTGAGCAGTGAAGGCTGAATCGCCGTCAGCCAGACGCAGGAGGCGGCTGGTCGTGTGGAGGCGGCTGGACTCGGTGGCGGCGTCGGCGGACGGGGGCATGGCGGCGGAGTGAGGCATCGGGTCAGGAGGCTGGTTCGTTGGTGCCGGCGTCACTCCTAATTCCGTGCCTCCCCTCTCGGGGCGGGGTGCCTGCTCCTGATCCCTCACTTCGCTTTTTTCCTTCGGCATGACGCGGTCTTGCTTGCTACGAGCAGAGGTGAAAGACAAGTCCACAACGCCTCATCTTCCCCCACGCGTATGAATGGTCTCCCTCCAGGCAGCGCACCACTCGATCTATTCCGCCTTAATGCAATGGTTCCAAGAAACTAACATGTATTCTTGCATTAATTCTTTCACTAGGCTTTTTTTTGCGACTGAATGGTCGTTTATTGAGGTCAAGTGTTTTCCTCTAGGTCACTCTCAAGGATTCCCCTATGTCTCATGGAATCCTTGCCCACCCCATCCTGAACCTATGAGCAACCCAGACCTCACGGTCGGAACCTCCCCGACCGCCCTGCCTGACTACGACGCCATCCAGCATCTGGACCTCCGCGACATGCTCAAGCATGCGCACCGGATGCGGCTGACCGACCGCGCCCGCTTCTTCTCGGCCTGGATCCGCGAGCAGGGCCGGCGTGGCTTCAACCCCTACCTCCGCCCCGTCGGCTCCGTCACGGACCGCGTCACCCACATCGGCGACCACGACACGGACGAGACGCGCCCGATGCTGATGTTCGGCTCGAACTCGTACCTCGGGCTGATGGACCATCCCTACGTGCGGCAGAAGATGAAGGACGCCATCGACGAGTACGGCGTCGGCGTGAGCGGGTCGCCGCTGCTCAACGGGCACGGCACGCTCCACGTGGAGCTCGAAGAGCGGATCGCTGCCTTCAAGGGGAAGGAGGACGCCGTGATTTTCCAGAGCGGCTACGGCGCGAACATCGGGATGCTCTCGCTCCTGGCCGGCCGGCGCGACCACATCCTCTTCGACGCGTTCAGCCACGCCTCCTTCCGGGACGGGGTCCGCATGAGCACTGCCCAGAACCAGAAGTTCGGGCATAACAGGGTTGACGACCTCGCCGCCTACCTCGAGGGCCTCTCGGGGGGCGAAGGCGAGGTGCTCGTCGGCGTCGAAGGCGTCTACTCGATGGACGGCGACCTCGCCCCGCTCGACCGGATCGCCCCGCTCTGCCGGAAGCACGGCGCGCTGCTGATCGTTGACGACGCCCACGGGACTGGCGTCACCGGGAACGGCCATGGCACGGCCGCCCACTTCGGCGTCACCGACGAGGTGGACCTGATCATGAGCACCTTCTCGAAGACCTTCGGCGTCACCGGCGCGGCGGTCTCGACCACGCGGCCGATTGCCGACTTCCTGCGCTACTACGCGCGCAGCTACGTCTTCTCCTCGTCGCTCCCGCCGGCGAGCGTGGCGGCGGTACTCGCCGGCCTCGACGTGATCGAGCGCGAGCCGGAGCGCATCGAGCGGCTCCGCCACCTGATGGCCTACACGGCGCGGGGCTTCCGGCAGATCGGCTTCGACCTGCCCGAGCCGGAGTCGGCTATCATCGCCATCCGCTCGCCGGAGGGGATGCCCATCCGCCACGCCTTCGTGGAGCTGAACCGGCGCGGCGTCTTCCTCAACTCGGTTGAGTACCCGGCGGTGCCGGCGAGCGAGGAGCGCTTCCGCATCAGCCTCATGGCGACGCACACCGAGGAGGACATTGACCGGATGCTCGAGATCGTCGCCGCCGTGTGGGACCGGCACGCCCCGGCGGAGCACCGCCTCAGCCGCTCCGGCCCGGCCAACCTCCCGCTCTCCGGCGACGGGCAGCCCGGCGCGGCCCCGAATCTGACGCGCGGATAGCTCTGCTTTGCAGGTTGCCTGCGGCGGGGGCCAGAAACTGCCCACCACGCGAGGACGCCGCCTCACGCGATGACGTAGTGCTCTTGCGCGGCGAGGGCTTCCTGGAGCGCGTTCGCCGCGTCGGCCCGGAGCGCGTCGGCGTCGCGGTGCCGCGCGGTGAGGCGGGCGATGCCGGTCACGAGCGGCAGGCCCTCGGCGTCGGCGCGGGCGCGGACGCGCGCGGCCCACGCCTCGACGCCGTCGGGGGCGTCGCGGAGGAAGACCCCGATCATGAGCTCGCCGAAGCGCTCGACGCGGCCGTCGGGGCTTACGTCTTCGAGCTCCCGCCGGAGCCGGCGCTCGGCGTCGGCCACGGCACCGGCCCCCTGCGCGCTGACGCGCTCGGCGTCGGACTGATAGACGAGCGCGAGCGCGAGGGGGCGGTCCACCGCGCGGGCGCGCTCCATCTCGGCGGCGATGATCTCGCGCCGCGTCGGGACGGCGGAGGGAGCCGCTGCCTCGTCGGGCTCCTCGAGCATCGCGCCGAGCAGCCCGGCATACTGCGTGAGCAGGCCGCGCTGGCGCTCGCTGAAGCCCGCCTGGTCCGGCCCGAGGTCCACCACGAGGAAGACCGGCCCGTCGTCGAGCGTGCGGACCGGCAGCACGGCGGCCCCGCCGAGCGGCACGGGCCGTTTGTAGTGCGGCATCAGACGCAGCAGCGGGTCGCTCGCGTCGAGGACCGTCAGCGACCGCTCCGCAGAGACGGCGTCGAGGAAGGCGTTGCCCGCCAGGAAGCGCCCGTCGCGGCGGGCCGCCGGGTGGTGCGAGAGCGCGGCTTCGAGCGTGGTGCCGGAGCCGTCGGCCGAGAAGAGCGCGACGGTCTGCACGTCGGTGGCGGCCCAGAGCGCGCGCAGCAGCGAGGTCACGGCCGTCGGCGAGTGGGCGCGCCAGAACCGCGAGTCGTCGGGCGCGTCGAGCACGCGGGCGGCAGCAGGTGCGGCTTCGTCCTCCGGCGCGGCGCGCTCCGCCTCGGCGCGCTCCGCTTCGGCACGGCGGGGGTCGGCGCGGCGAGGTTCAGGACGGCGAGGTTCAGGATGAGGTGGCTCGGGATGGCGCTCCGGCAGCGGGCCGTCCTCCGGCGTCGCCGCGGCCCCCCCGGAGACTTCGGCGACCGGAGGCACGCCGTCCGCCTCGACCTCCAGGCCCTCGAAGCCCGTTTCCTCGGCGGCGGTCGCACGGGGCAGGTCGCCTTGCGGGCTGCCCTTCGGGCGGATGCCCGAGATACCCAGGGCGCGCAGCTCGTCCTCGCGCGAGAGCGGCACGGCGCGCTGCTCGGCGGCGGCGCGGCGGCGGCGGCGGCGCGCCGCGAGCACGAGGAGCGAGAGGAGCGCGAGCGCCAGGACGGCCGCCCCGATGCTCAGAAGCCAGACGTTGTCCATCAGGTACCCTAGAATCGCCGCGATCACGCCAAGCGCCAGGACAACCACTCGGGCCATAATGCTTTGCGCCGACGGCACACACGGAGGAGAAAGAGAGGCCCTGAATCTACCGGCACCCCCGCCCAATGTCAACAGATAGCCCTGCCGTACCGGGGTTATTGAGACCGTCCTCCTCCCTTCTTCGGCGCTCTTCCCCCATGCTGCTCCGAGGAAGAAGCCGGCCTCGGCCTACTGCGAGCCGGCGACGAACCCGAGCATCGTGCCAGGATACGAGTCCGTGACCACCAGAAACCCGTCCTCCTCGAGGCGCACCACGCCTTCCCAGTTCCGCGCCGTGTCGTGGCCGAGCAGACGGAAGGGGATAGGAGCACGCTCGGTCCGCCGGATGCCGGTCCCCGTGAGATGGAGCTCCACCAGGCGCTCGACGATCTGCGAGCGGGCGTGGGTGGGGCCGCGCCCGTAGCGCAGCGCCAGCGAGTCCACGGCCGGCTTGAGCAGGAGGCCGTCGCCGGGCCAGAACGTGTTGAGCACCCAGAAGCAGTTCTCTTCGTCGAGGTCGGTCGCGTCGGTGACGCGGTATTCGAGCACCGGGAAGGGGAGCGCCCGTTCGAGGTGCTCGCGGTGGTCGAAGACGTAGGCGCGGGGGCGGGGGTCCACGGCCTGCCCGTTGGCCTCGTAGAGCGCGACGACCTCGCGTGGGGTCGCCACCAGGGTCTCGTAGCTCATGTTGGCGAGGTTGATGGCTCGGTTCGGGAGGTCCGGCGGCGGCAGCGGCGTCAGCGTCTGCGGGTCGAGCCGGAGCGCGGCGGGTCCCCCGTCGGCGTCGGCCTCGAAGACGCCGGCCACGAGGTAACCGGCCATGCGGTCCTGGTCCCTGGCCTCGATGGTGAGGAACGCGCTGTCGCCTACGACGACGAGAGCCTCGAACCCCTGGAAGCCGGGCACGGCCGCCGCTACGCCAGGCGCAAACAGCGCCACCGGCCGCAGCACCAGCGGCTCGCCGCGCTTCCCTTTGGCCGCCGCCTCAACGGCGTCCTCGCCGACGGCGAAGAGATGCCCGTCAGGACGGGGACCGTCGGTGCTGGCGTCGGTGGCGTCGCCGGGGAATCGGTCCGGCCACTGGGGCAGCAGCAGGAGCCAGTCGTCGTCGCGCCAGGCGAGGCCGGAGAACTCGGCGCGGCTCCAGTCGCCGGCGAGCGGGATCAGCCGGACGGCCACCTCGCGCGGGTCTCGCGGCGGGACGCGGCCGGGTGGGGCCGCGTTCGTCGTGAGCAAGAGGGCGCACCCGGCCACGAGGGCGAGGCCCAGCGCGGGCGTTCTGCGGGCTGCGGGCATCGGAAAAGAGCCGTTGGGGTGAGCGTGCGTGGAGGGTCAGGGTACGGAACGACCGCGCGGCAAACCTACTCCCGTCCCTGGCCCGGTAGATTACACTTTGGAAAGGGTACGCCCGCGGCCGTGGCGTCCTCCACGCGGCCCAGCCCCCGTCGCTAGCTTGCGCCTCTATTCCCTTCTCCGCCGCCATGCGCGTCCTCGTCGTCGAAGACGATGCCAAGATCGCCGCGTTCGTCTGCCAGGGCTTGCGCGCGGCGGGCTACGGCGTGGACCACGCCGCCGACGGGGAGCGCGCGCTGCACCAGGCGCTCGGCGGAGACTACGCCGCCGCCGTGGTGGACGTGATGCTGCCCGGCCGCGACGGGCTGAGCCTCATTGACGCCCTCCGCCAGCGCGGCGCGGACCTCCCCGTGCTCATCCTCAGCGCGAAGCGCTCCGTCGCCGACCGCGTGCGCGGCCTCGAGACCGGCGGCGACGACTACCTGACCAAGCCCTTCGCCTTCGAGGAGCTGCTGGCCCGCGTCCAGTCGCTCATCCGGCGCGGCACCGCCCCGGCCGAGCCGAGCCGCCTGACGGCCGGGCCGCTCGCCCTCGACCGCCTCACGCGCGAGGTCACCCGCGCCGAGACCCCCCTCGACCTCCAGCCCCGCGAGCTCCGCCTGCTGGAGCTCCTCATGCGCAACGCCGGGCGGGCCGTCTCCAAAACCATGATCCTGGAGCACGTCTGGGGCTACGACTTCGACCCGCAGACGAACGCCGTGGACGTGCTCATCCACCGCCTCCGCCGGAAGGTGGACGCGGACTTCGAGCCGAAGCTGATCGAGACCATTCGGGGGGTAGGCTATGTCCTCCGCACGTCCTGACGGCCCCGCCACCGGCCCCGCCGACGGCCCGCTCGGCCGGCGGTTCCGCTCGCTCGGGTTCCGCCTCACCGCCGGCTACGCGGTGCTCTTCCTCGTGAGCGTGCTGGCGCTCTTCGCCCTGGCCTACGTCCTGCTCGCCGGCTCGCTCCGCCAGCGCGACCGGGCCGCGATCAAGGCCGAGATAGCCGAGCTTCTGGACGACTACGCGGCGGGGGGCGTGCCGGCCGTGCGGGACGAGGCGCGCGAGCACGCCGCGACGGCCGGGGGGCTTCGCCTCCTGATCCGCCTCGCCTCGTGCGACGGAGCTACCCTGCTGATGCCGGACCCGGCGTGGGCGGGGGTCGAACCCTCAGCGCTCGCGCGCGCCACGGTGACGCCCGAGACATGGACCCTCGTGCCTGTACTCGGCACGGAGGCTCCACTCGAGGTCTACACCCACGCCCTCGGCGACACCCTCCTGCAGATCGGGGCCTCGACGGCGTCCCGGCACGAGGTGCTCGAGCGGTTTCGGACGACGTTCGGGCTGATCCTCCTGCCGGTCCTCCTGCTCGGTCTGCTCGGCGGGGTCCTGTTCGCCCGCCGCGCCCTCGCGCCGGTGCGGGCGCTCGCCGCGGCGGTGCGCGCCATCACCCGCACCGGCCGCTTCGCCGAGCGCGTCCGAGAGCGCGGCACCGGCGACGAGCTCGACGCGCTCGTCCACCTCTTCAACGGGATGCTCGACCGCATCGAGGCCCTGGTCCGGGGGATGCGCGACGCGCTCGACGACGTCGCCCACGACCTGCGCACGCCGCTGACCCGCCTCCGCAGCAGCGCCGAGCACGCGCTCCGGTCCGGCTCCGACCCCGGCGCCCTGCGCGAGGCCCTCTCCGACGCGCTCGAAGAGTCGGAGGCGGTGCTCCGCGTGCTCAACACGCTGATGGACGTGGCCGAGGCCGGGACGGTCCGGCTGGTCCGCGCGCGCCTCGACCTGGCGGCGCTCGCCGACGACGTGGTGGACCTCTACACGGTCGTGGCCGAGGAGAAAGGCGTCCGCCTGCGCTGGCAGCGCCCGGCCCCCGTGCCCGTCGAGGCCGACGCGCCGCGGCTGCGGCAAGCCCTCGCCAACCTCGTTGACAACGCGGTGAAGTACACCCCACCGGGCGGGACCGTCACGGTCGAGACCGGCGTCGAGCGGGGCGAGGCCGTCGTCCGGGTGCGCGACACCGGCGTCGGGCTCTCGGCCGAGGAGCAGCCGCGCATCTGGGAGCGGCTCTACCGGGGCGACCGGAGCCGCTCGGAGCGCGGGCTGGGGCTGGGGCTGAGCCTCGTGAAGGCCGTCGTGGAGGCCCACGGGGGGCGCGTTGCGGGCGAGGGCGCGGCCGGCGAGGGCGCGACGTTCACCCTCCGCCTCCCGCTCGGGCGGCCTCCGGGCGAGCAGCAGGACCGGGCCGACGTCTGAATGCGGTATGTTGCGGGCTGGTCTTCCTTTCCAAACTGTAATCCGAGCGAGGCAACGTCTTCGCTCTCTTCTCGTTGACGAGGGACCCGCGCGGGAATGCGCCCGCCGAACCTCTCCACTCCAACCCAACGATCCCATGCCCAGATACCTGCACCTATCGCTCGCGGCGCTCGTCGCCCTCCTGCTGCTCAGCCCCACCGCCTTCGCGCAGGACCGCGAGGACGATGACGAGGCCGACATCCACGGCACGATCCGCGTCGAGCGCGGGGCCGACCTCGCCGCCCTGGCGAAGATCACCGCCGCCGAAGCCCGCAAGGTCGCGCTCGAAGCCTATCCCGACGCCCGCATCAGCGAGGTCGAGCTGGAGGCCGAGAACGGCTTCCTCGTCTACGAGGTCGAGCTGATGACGAACGGCGAGGAGCTGGAGGTGATCATTGATGCCGGCGACGGCGCCGTGCTGCTGACCGAGCGCGAGGACGAGGAGGACGAAGACGGAGACGACGACCTGGAGGAGGATGACGACGACGGAGACGGCTCCGAGTCCTTCCGCTAGGTCCCGCTGTCTCGGCGAGGAGGGCGAGCGGCGTCGGGCCTCGCCCTCCTCCTGAGGCGCTCGTTGCCTCTATCCCGGCTTCACCGATGGGCGTCCTCCCAGGGTTCTCTCGCCGCGTTCCGCCCGCGCTCCTCGCGCTCCTCCTCGTCGCCCCGCTCGCGCTGGGTCCGGCCGCGCCGTCGGCCGCGGCGCAGCAGGCCGACGGCGGCCGCTTCGTCCGCTGGGCCGCCAGCGATCCGCTCGGCGTGGCACGGGGGCTCACGTCGCGCCACGCCGCGTACACGCTCGGCGCGGGCAGCACCCTCGTCCTCTTCACCCTCGCCGACTCCGGCCTCAGCGGGAGCGCCGGCCAGGCGAGGCGGCAGGACAACGGGCCGTTCTTGAATACGGCCAATGAGCTGGGTAACTGGAAGCTCGTCATGCCGGCCGCTACTGCCGTGTTCGGGGCCTCGCTGCTGACGGACGACACCCGGTTTCAGGACGCGGCGTTCACCTCTCTCGAAGCGGCGCTCTACACGGACGCGCTCACCTCGGCGCTCAAGAGCATCGCCGGGCGCGCCCGGCCGCATCAACTGGAAGGCCCCTACGACTTCGACCCGTTCTCCGGTCACAACTCGTTCCCCTCGGGCCACACCTCGCTCGCGTTCTCGCTCGTGACGCCGTGGGTGGTCTACTACCCCGGCCCGGCCACCTACGTCCTGTTCGGCCTCACGACGGGTACGGCCGTAGCCCGCGTCGTCCGGGGCGATCACTGGTCGTCGGACGTGGTGGCCGGGGCGGCCCTCGGCCTCCTCACCGGCTACGCGCTCGCCAACCGCCACGGCCGGCATCCGGACGGACTCGATGTCGCGCCCGTGGTCTATCCCGACGGAGCCGGCCTGTCCCTGCGCATCTCCTTGTGATCCGGGTCCGTACACCCCCTCGCCCTTCTCGCCAGTCATGAAGCCGCTTCTCGCCTTCGCCCTGCTGTGCTCGCTCGGCACGCACGCTGCCGGGCGAGCCGGACGGCTGCGGAGCCGCGCGCCGAGGGCACCGATCTGTGCGACGCAGGGGGCACGCGCAGATGAGTCTGATTGAGCAGATGAGTCTGGTTGAGGGGATACTCGTCCTGGCTCAGGCAGCGAGCGCCGGGTGGCTCGAAGGACTCGAGGCGGCACTGGTCGTGGTGCTCGGGCTGACGGCGGCCGTAGCGGGGCTGTTCGCCGCCCGGCACGGGCCGGCGGCGTGGCGGTTCGCCCGGGCGCGACTCCGCCGGGGCGCGGCCGACGGCCTCGGCCTGACGGCGGCGCTGGCGGCCGTCGGGCTCGGGTTCTGGGGGTTCATCGAGGTGGCCGAGCTGTGGGCGGGACAGAGCGGGTTGGGCGCGCTCGACGCCGCCGGGGAGCGGGCCGTCGCCGCTTTCGCCTCCCCCGCGCTCGGCACCGTGCTGGGAGCGGTGACGTGGCTCGGGAGCGGATGGGTGGCCGTACCGCTCGTGGCGGCCCTGGCGGTGTGGGCTTACCGGAAGCGGCAGGGCCGTGCCCTCGCTGTGCTGCTCGTCGGCTTCGGGGCGGGTGAGGCGCTCGTGTACGGGCTCAAGGCTGTCTTCGCACGCGCCCGGCCGGCGGGTGGACTCCACGCGCTCGGGGCGAGCTTCCCGAGCGGCCACGCCTTCACCGCTACCCTCACGCTCGGGCTCGTGGCCTACTTCGTCGTGACGGGCCGGATCCTGCGCGGCGCGGGCCGTGGGATGCGCCTGGCGACGGCCGCCGGGCTCGTGCTGCTGGCCGGGCTGGTCGCCCTCAGCCGCGTGTACCTCCGCGCGCACTACGTGACCGACGTGCTGGGGGGTGCCGCCCTGGCAGCCGCGTGGCTCGCCGCTACCGTCGCGGTGACGCGGCTGCTGCTGGCGCGCGGCCCGGCTCCGGCCGACGCGGTGGACGCCGAGCGCCCCGCCGCCACCCCCGGATGACTCCTGCCGTGCCTCGCTTCGTCTCCGCCCTCGGCCTTGTCCTGGCTGCTGCCCTCGGGAGTGCGCTCTCCGGCTGCATCGCCTACCACCCCGCTCCGATCTCGCCCGAAGCTGTCCGCGCCGCGCTCGGCGTGCCCCGCCCCGACACGCTGGCGGTCCGCGCGGCGCGGCTCCGGCACCCGGCGCTCGCGCCCGTGGCCCTCGACCTCGCCGACGGGCTGACGCCCGACGAGGCCGCCGTCGTGGCCGTGCTCGTCAACCCGGTGCTGGCGGCGCGGCGGGCGGCGCGGGGTGTCGTCGCGGCGCAGCTCTGCGCCGAGGGGCTGCTCCCGCCGCCCCAGCTCGCGGCCAGCGCCGACGTCCCGGTCGCAGGCGATGCGGCGGCACAGACGGCCCTGGGGCTTGGCGTGGCCCTCGACCTCGGCGCGCTCCTGACGCGCGGGGCACGGCTCGCTGCGGCTGAGGCCGTCCGCGACTCGACCGACCTCGGGATCGCCTACGCCGAGTGGCAGACGGCCCAGCAGGCCCGCCTCTCGGCCTACCGCCTGCTCTTCCTCGGCCGCCAACGCGCGCTCCTCGCCCAGGAGCTCGGCGCGCTCCAGACGAGCCTCGACCTGCTCGACGAGGCCGAGCGCCGCCGCCTCATCACCGAGGTGGACCGCGCCGCCGCCGAGGCGGCCTACCGCGACACCCGCCTGACGGCCCTCGACGTGGCGCAGCAGGAGGCCGACGAGCGGTTCATCCTCCTCACCGCGCTCGGCTTTCCCGCCGACATGACGGTCACGGTGCAGCCCGTCACGGTGCCTGCTTTTGCCGTGCCGCCGCTCGACGCGCTCGACGCCGGGCTGGACTCGCTCCGGCTCGACCTCCGCGCGCTTCGGCTCGGCTACGCCAGCGGCGAGGCCGCGCTCCGGGCCGCCGTCCTCGGCCAGTTCCCGGCCCTCAACGTCGGGATCAACCTGGCCCGCAGCGACGCCGGGCTGGTGACGGTCGGGCCGGCTGTGAGCGTGGGCTTCCCGTTCCTCGGCGTCGGCCCGCTCCGCTTCGACCGCAACCAGGGCGGTATCGCCGTCGCTGCGGCGACGCGGGCGCAGCTCTTTGCCGAGTACGCGAGCCGCCGCC
>JBBSMV010000023.1:0-17378 GCA_038232975.1 Rhodothermales bacterium | reverse complement strand
GCTTCGTCTCCCACGTCGCCGCGCCGGGGGGGGGGCCCCACCCGTCCGCCCGCCACCCCGCCTTGGCGGTGGTGGGGCCCGCCCTCGCCCCCCCGCTCGACGCCGACGCCTTCATCCGCCCTGGCCTCGGGGATGCCGGCGACCGCATCTTCGGCACCTGACGACCTGGCACCTGAGGAGGAATCCGAATGGTCGAACGCTATCAGAGAGTCGCTGTCCTGCTCGGGGCGCTGCTGCTCGCCGGGGGCGTGCAGGCGCAGACTCCGGACTCGCTCGCCGTGGGCGCGCCCTCGCTCGTGCGCGACAGCCTCGCGGCGCTGCCGGAAACCCCGGAGGCACCGGCCGAGGTGAGCGCCGAGGTGCCCCGTCTCGCTCTGGCCGGCGTGCCCTTCGCCGTGACCGTGCAGGGGTTGGACTCGATGGCAATGGCGGACGCACAGGTGCGTGTCGGCGGGCAGACGTTCCCGCTCGAAGTGGGGGAGGAAGGCGCGCTCGTCGCCCCCGCCGTCGTCGCGTCGGCGCGGGGAGCGACGGCGGTGGAGGTCGTCCGGGGCGGGGCGGTGATCGGGCGGGCCGAGACGCGGACCATTCCGGGCTGGCTCTCCGTCTTCCCGCCGCTCATCGCCATCGTGGTCGCGCTGATCTTCCGGCGCGTGATCCCAGCGCTCTTCCTCGGCGTCTGGGTCGGGGCCGTGCTCGTGGCCGGCCTGACGCCGGGCGGCATCGGCCGGGGCCTCTTCGACACGCTCCAGGTCTACATCCTCGGCGCGCTCGCCGACGAGGGCCACGCGGCCATCATCCTCTTCTCGCTCATGATCGGCGGGATGGTCGGCATCATCCAGAAGAACGGCGGCACGCAGGGCATCGTGGACCGGATCGTCGGCTGGGCCAGCACGCCGCAGCGCGGGCAGCTCGCCGCCGCCGTCCTCGGCCTCGTCATCTTCTTCGACGACTACGCCAACTCGCTCATCATCGGGCCGACGATGCGGCCCGTCACCGACCGCCTCCGCATCTCCCGCGAGAAGCTCGCCTACATCGTGGACTCCACGAGCGCGCCGGTGGCCTCGCTCGCGCTGGTCACGACGTGGATCGGCTTCGAGGTCGGCCTCATCAACGAGGCCATCGCCCAAATCCCGAGCCTCTCGCTCGACGGCTACGGCGTTTTTCTGGAGTCCATCCTCTACCGGTTCTACCCGGTGCTGGCGCTCTTCTTCGTCTTCGTAATCGCCTTCACCGACCGCGAGTTTGGGCCGATGTACGACGCCGAGCACCGGGCGCGCACGACCGGGGCCGTCCTCGGCGCGGACGCGCGGGTGGACGCGGCGGCGGCCGAGGGGGCCGAGTTCGTCCCGCCCGAGGGCACGCCGCGCCGCGGGATCAACGCGATCCTGCCGGTGCTCGTGCTCGTCGGTGGCGTGCTCGTGGGCCTCGTCGTGACGGGGGAGGGCGACTCGGTCCGCGCCGTCATCGGCAGCGCCGACTCGTACAAGGCGCTGATGTGGGCCTCGCTCGCGGGCGTGCTCACGGCGGTGGCGCTCTCGGTCGGGCAGCGGATCCTCACGCTCGACGAGACGATGGAGGCGTGGTACGCCGGGCTGAAGTCCATGCTCTTCGCCATGATCATCCTGCTCCTGGCCTGGGCGCTCTCGGCCACGACCGACGCGCTCCACACCGGGGCCTACCTCGGCAGCGCGCTCAGCGAGGCGCTCCCGCCCGGCCTCGTCCCGGCGCTGATCTTCGTCCTGGCCGCGCTCACCGCGTTTGCCACCGGCACGAGCTGGGGCACGATGGGCATCCTGATGCCGCTCGTGGTCCCGCTCACCTGGGGCGTGATGCAGGCGAACGGCATCGCCGACCCGGCGCACTACTACCTCCTCTACTCGGCCGTCTCGTGCGTGCTGGCCGGGGCCGTCTGGGGCGACCACTGCTCGCCGATCTCGGACACCACGATCCTCTCCTCGATGGCCTCGGGCTGCGACCACATCGAGCACGTCCGCACGCAGCTCCCGTATGCCCTCCTCGTCGGCGTCGTCGCCGTCGTCGTCGGGACGGTGCCGACGGGCTTCGGCTTCCCGTGGTGGGCCTCGATGCTGCTCGGGGCGGCCGTGCTGCTGGCCGGACTCCGGCTCTTCGGCAAGCCGGTCGTCGGGCACCACGAGGTCGTCGTGCTCGGCGAGGACGCCTAGCGGATGGGACATCCGCGAGCGATGCCTGCGCCTTCGTTCGGCTCGCTGGGGACGGCGGCGGACGTGGGACTGGGCAGACACACGGGTCTGCCCCTACGGTGAGGCCTGATGAAATTCGACATCCTCTACCTCGACAACCATCTCCTCGTCGTCCACAAGCCCGCCGGCCTGCTCGTGCAGGAGGACCGGACCGGCAATCCTGACTTGCTGACGCTTGGCAAGGCGTTCCTCAAGGAGGAATATGACAAGCCGGGCAACGTCTTCCTCGGCCTCGTCCACCGGCTCGACCGGCCGGTCTCCGGCGTCGTCGTGCTCGCCCGGACCTCGAAGGCGGCGGCCCGGCTGAGCGATCAGTTCCGCCGCCGCGCACCCGGCAAGCGCTACTTCGCCCTCGTCGAAGGCCGGCTCACCGGGCGTGGCGTGCGCGAGGACTGGCTCGCCAAGACCGACCGGCACGTCCGCATCGTGAAGCCGGGCCACCCGGAGGGGAAGCGCGCCGAGCTCCGCTGGCAGGCGCTCGCGACGGAGAAAACGAAGAGCGGCCCCGTCAGCCTCATCGAGGTCGAGCTGCGGACCGGGCGGGCGCATCAGATCCGCGTCCAGCTCGCTGCCCTCGGCCACCCGATCCTCGGCGACCTGCGCTACGGGGCCGCACACGAGTTCGACGGCCGTAACCTCGCGCTCCACAGCTACCGGCTGGAGATCGAGCACCCGACGAGGCGCGGGGCAATGGCGTTCTCCGCGCTCCCGCCGCCGACGTGGCGCGGGTACTTCGACGGAGTCGTCCGCTCCACTGTCGAAGCGTAGCGCGCTTTTCGCGAGACCTGTGAACCCGTCTCCGCCGTGCTCACCAGGAGCGGCCAGGCTCGGCGGCCCGACGAGGCGGGACTTCGAGGTTCTCCTCGGCACATAACGTGTGATACTAAATCCGGATATACCGGGTAGGTGTGCCCTCTGTCTCCGCTCCCGGCGTAGGGAGGAGGCCCGAACGGGCCGGAGAATTTCATCCTGGAGTGACACGCTTCGAGCGTGCTTCTTTCTCGGAGAGCCAGATGCCGCCGGTGCGGAGCGTGCCGGGGAAGCCGCGCCCGTCGTCGCGGACGCGGAGCCGGAGGTGCTACGGCCCGTAGGCGAGCGCGATGGGACGACCTCGCGCCCGATGCCGATGATCTTGCGCCGACCCGTCTCGTGGTAGGCCCGGATGTAGCCGTCGTGCTCGGCGTGGTACGGCTCGGGCATGAGAGCGTGGACGTTCCGCCCGATCACCTCGCCGGCGCGGTACCCGAAGATGCGCTCGGCCGCCGGGTTGAACGACTCGGTCCGGCCGCGCTCGTCGATCGTGATCACGCCGTCGACGGTGGTCTCGAGGACGGCGCGGGCGCGGGCCTCGCTCGCGCGGAGGGCCTGCTCGGTGCGCGCCCGTTCGAGCGCGCCGGCCAGGACAGCGGCGACGGCCCCGAGGAACGTCTGCGCGTCCTCGTCGAAGGCGCGGGGCTGGCAGGCGTAGACGCCGAGGGCACCGGCCGGCTCGCCGGCCCCCCCGAGGCGGACGGTGAGGCCGGCCACCACGCCCGCCTCCGCCAGCATCTCCGGCACAGCCTGCCCCGGACCCGATCCGGGGTCGCCGCCGAGCGGCACCGGCTCGCTCGTGCCGGCACGCCGCCAGGTGCGCGTCGTCGGGGTGCAGCACGGCCGGCTCGTCGGCCACCCCACGCCGGCCTTCAGGACGAGCCGCTCGCGCTCCAGTTCAAGACCCCGACGATCGGCACCCCGACGGCGTCGGCGACGGCGCGCGCTGCGTATTCCGTGAGCGTGCCCAGGTTGTCGGCACCGAGGATGTGGAGGCCGAGCTCGGCCAGGATGGTCTGCCGGAGATGCTGGAGGATCGGGTCATCGGAGGCCATGCCCCAAAGGTAAGCCCCTCGTGCGCTGCCGGGAGGCGCGGGTCGAAGACGCCGCGTCTTTGGGCGGCACGCCGGTACGCGTGTGCTTCACGGTTCTGGCACCTGCCGTAACTTGGGCGGCCGCCCACCTCTCACCCGCGCCCGTCCCCTATGCCCGTCGTCCTCCGCCAGGCCCTCATCGGCCTCGGCGTCGTCGCCCTCCAGTGGCTCGTGTTCGGCCGGCTCAGGCTCTGGGGCGCGTACCCCGACGTGGTGCTGCTCTTCGTGGCCTACACGGCGCTCCGCTTCGGGCGCGTCTTCGGGGCCACGGCCGGCTTCCTCACCGGCTTCTTGGTGGACGTGCTCTATGGGACGTGGGGCATCCAGATGTTCGTCAAGACGCTGACGGGCTTCGTCCTCGGGCTGTTCGCCTCGGAGGGCTCGGAGGGGCCGCGGCTCGGGCCGGTCAGGACAGGGGTCTTCGCCCTTTTTCTGGCGGCCGTCCACAACGGGCTGTTCGTGATCTTCCTCGCGCTCGCCCACGGCACGCAGACGCCGACGCTCGTGGCGCTGTGGATCGGCGGGGCGGTGTATACGGCCGTCGTGGCGGTGGTCTGGAGCCTCGCCCGCTCGCGGTGATACCACATCTGATACCAAGTCCGGCTAACTGGGTAGGTCTGCCCTCGGCCTCTGCCCCCATCGTAGGGACAGGGCGTGCCCTGTCCAGCCCTGTGGCACGTCTGCGCGGACACGGCACGCCGTGTCCCTACAGCCAGGGTGATCCAGATCAGCCGGATTGGGTATGAGGGTTCCTGCCTCACGTTCTCTCGTCCTTCCCGCGGAGGCGGGAATCCAGGCGGGGATGACCCGGCTCCGGGTGAGATACCATCCTGAAGAGCTGGTAGAAGAGGCGGGCTGCAGCAGGGCAGAAAGGAGCGTAGGGCGGCCGATCCCCCTGCTCTCTTCTCTCCGGGTCTGGTATCGTTGGCGCGTCCTCCCCACCGCCTTCCGGCCTGCCCCATGTCCGCACGCCCTGCCGCCCGAACCCTGGTCCTCGCCGTCCTCGTGGCAGCGGGGGCCGCGCCCGCCTCCGCCTGCCTGACGGTGGTGGCTCCTCACCGGACCTCGCTGTGGCAGCGGCTCACCGACTGGACGCCCCCGGCCCCGGCCGCCGCCCCGAGTCTCCGCGTCCGGCGCGGCATCGGCCCGCGTCCCGCCGACCGAACCGGCGCGGTCTACATGTCGAGCTGCGACGACATCGGCTTCGTCGAGCTGACGTTCCCGACACCGGCCGATTCCGCCGAGGTCGTGGGCTACGTCTTCGAGGTGCTCGCCGGGCACGCGCCGGAGGGCCTCGTCCCCGAGCGGGCGCTCCGCATCGTCCCCTCGCCCCGGCCCGGCGACGACGCCCGCCGCATCCGGCTCGGCTGGATCGACGGGGCGACGGACCGGCAGGAGCCGCTCTCGTTCGTGCTCGGCATCTGGACCGTGGACCGCGCGGGAAACAGGAGCCACACCGCCACGACCGTCCTCGTCCGCGACCCCGGCCGCTAGCGGAGCGCGTCTTCGAGCGCCGTCGCCGCGTCGGTCGAGGCGTCGCGGTACTTGACGATGCAGGGCGCGCTGAGGCCGAGGCCGTGCGCCCGGCCGAAGTCCGAGTCCACGGTGCGCGTGCCGGGGACGACCACCGCCCCGGCGGGGATTTCCAGCGGCCCCGCGCCCGAGCGCTGGAGCACGGTCTCGTTCGGCAGGTCGTAGACCCGCGCCGAGCCGGTCAGGATCACGCCGGCCGCGAGGACCGCGCCCGCCCGGACCACGCACCCTTCGTAGACCCCGCACCCGCCGCCGACGAACACGTCGTCCTCGATCACGACGGGCACCGCGCCGATGGGTTCGAGCACGCCGCCGACCTGCGCCGCCGCCGAGAGGTGGACCTGCTTCCCGATCTGCGCGCAGCTCCCGACGAGCGCGTGCGAGTCCACCATCGTCCCAGCGTCCACGTAGGCCCCGACGTTGACGTACATCGGCGGCATGCATACGACGCCGCGGGCGAGGTACGACCCGCGCCGGACCGCCGAGCCGCCGGGCACGACGCGGACGCCGCGCTCCAGCCCGAGCGTCTGGGGCGGGTAGGTGGCCTTGTCGAAAAAGGCGAAGGGACCGGCCGAGTAGTCCACGATCTCGCCGAGCCGGAAGCCGAGCAGGATGCCCTCCTTCACCCAGCCATTGGCGCGCCAGCGGCCGTCGGCGTCGCGCTCGGCGGCGCGCACCTGGCCGCGTTCGAGCGCGTCGAGGAACGCCTCGAAGTCGGCGAGGGCCGCGTCGCGGTCGAGTGTGCCGGCCGTGGTGTGGTGCTCGATGGCAGCGCGGAGGTCGGACATGAGGCGAGGGCTGAACGTGGCGTAGGGCGACGCATGCGTCGCCCCTACAGAATGACATTGGGTCAGCCTGTGACGGTGGTTTCGATGTGTGGGCGGTAGGCGGCGAGCACGCGCCGCCGCGTCTCCGGCGTGACGGGCGCGAGCGGCGGGCGGACGGCCTCCTCCATCATCCCCATCTCGGCGAGCACCGCCTTGACCGGGCTGGGGTTCGACTCGTAGAACGACGCCCGCATCGCGCCGAGCAGCTCGAAGTGTTTCGCGCGCGCCGCCTCGAAATCCCCGCGCAGCCCGAGCCGGACCATCTCCGACACCGCGCCCGGCACCGCGTTGGCGATCACCGACACGAGGCCGTCCGCGCCGAGCGCGAGCATCGGCAGCGTGAGGTCGTCGTCGCCGGAGTAGACCCCGAACCCGGCGGGCCGCCCAGCGAGGAGGTCGGCGACCTGGTTCAGGTTGCCGCTCGCCTCCTTCACCCCGAACACCGACGGCACGGCGTCGGCGATCCGCAGCGTCGTCTCGGCGGTGATGTTGGAGCCGGTGCGGCCGGGGACGTTGTAGAGCAGGACCGGCGCGTCGGTCGCCTCGGCGATCAGCGAGACGTGGCGGACGAGGCCGTCGGGCGTCGGCTTGTTGTAGTACGGCCCGACGACGAGCAGCGCGTCGGCCCCCGCGTCGGCGGCCTCTTTCGAGAACGTCACGCTCTGGGCCGTGTCGTTCGTCCCGGTCCCGACGACGACCGGCACGCGCCCCGCCGTGTGTTCGAGGGCAACCCCGACGAGGCGGCGGCGCTCATCGTGCGTCACGGTCGGGTTCTCGCCCGTCGTCCCGAGCACGACGAGGGCCTCCACGCCGCCGCCGATCTGGAAGTCAATGAGCCGGCGGAAGGCCGCTTCGTCGATCTCATCGTCCGGCGTGAACGGGGTGACGAGGGCGGGGGCGGTGCCGCGAAAGAGGAGGGAGGGCATGGAGAGCGTGGGGGGAATGAAATAAAACCAGGAAAGCTACGAAGGTCGTTGCAGCTACGAGGCCCCCTGACCCCCGACTCCTGACTCCCGACTCATCCAATCCTCCAGCATGTCGTCGAGCGTGAAGAGGCCGGTGCGGCCGTGGACCCAGGCGGCGGCGCGGATGGCTCCGGCGGCGAACGCCTCGCGGCCTTTTGCGACGTGCCGGAAGGTGAGCTGGTCGAACGGGCTGTCGAACCCGACCGTGTGCTCGCCGAAGACGTGCCCGGCGCGGGTCGAGGTGACGTGGAGCGCCTCGGGGGCGATCCGGCCGTGCTGCGTCTCGGCCGCGAGGCGGGTCTTACGGCCGAGGCCGCCGAGCAGTTCATCGGCCAGCAGGAGCGCCGTCCCGCTCGGGCTGTCGAGCTTGGCCGCGTGGTGGACCTCGTGGACCCAGGGGTCGTAGTCGGCGAGCCGGTCGAGGAGCGGGAGCGCGCCGCGGAGCGCCCGGACGAGGACCGCCACGCCGAGCGAGAAGTTCGGTGCCCAGAGGATGCCGTTCTGCCCCTCGTCCACCCAGCCCCGGACCTTGCCGAGGTCGTCCGTCCAGCCCGTCGTCCCGACGACCGCGTCGAGGCCCCAGAAGCAATACTGGTGGAGGTGGTCGAGCGCCACGTCCGGGGTCGAGAAGTCAAGGGCGAGGTCGGCCCCGTGCAGCGCGTCCTCGGGGTCGCGCACGGCCGCGAGCGGGTGCTGCGCGTCGAAGCGGGCGACGATCTCGTGCGGGCCGTCCGCGACGACGGCTTCGACGGCCTGCCCCATCCGGCCGGTCCCGACGAGGGCGATTTTGAGCGGGTCGGGGGTCGGGCGTCGGGCGTCGGGGGGCATGAGTCGAAGAGACGGAGTGGGCGGAGGCTAGGGACGAGGGGCACGCTACCGCATGGCTTCGGCGGCGCGGACGACGTCGGCCAGCAGGACGGAGGCCGTGATCTCGGCGCTCGCGCCTGGTCCCTGCACGACGAGCGGCTCGTCGGCGTAGCGGTCGGTGTGGAAGGCGATGACGTTGGCCGCCCCGCGCAGGCCCGCCAGCGGCGAATCGGCACTGAGGACCTGCACGCCCGCCCGGAGGCCGTCCGGCGCGAGGTGCGAGACGTACTGCATCTGCTCGCCGGGGGCCAGGGCGTCGAGCCGGTTTCGCCAGGCGGCATCGGCCTCGGCGAGGCGCTCCCAGAACGCGCCGAGCGGCACGCTCCGCAGCGCCTCGGGCACGAGCGATTCGACCTCGGCCGCCTCGGGCCGCAGGCCCATCTCGCGGGCCAGGATCAGCAGCTTGCGCCCCACGTCCTCGCCCGAGAGGTCGGCGCGCGGGTCCGGCTCGGTGTAGCCGCGCGCGGCGGCGCGGCGGCCGGCCGCGGAGAACGCCGCGCCGCCGCGCATCGCGTTGAAGACGAAGGCGAGCGTGCCCGAGAGCACGCCCTCGATCCGGCGGACCCGGTCGCCGGTGCGGACCAGGTCGCGGAGCGTCGAGATCACGGAGAGCCCGGCCCCGACGGTGGTTTCGTAGAGGTAGGGGGCCTCGCCCGCGCGCGCCGCCGCGCGGACGGCGTCGTAGAACCCGGCCTCGAGCGTGCCCGCCTGCTTGTTCGGGGTGACGACGGCCGCGCCCGTCCGCAGCCATGCGGGATAGCGCCGGGCCACGGCCTCGGAGGCTGTCGCGTCCACGACCACGATCCGTTCGAGCCGGGCCGAGGCGATGCGCGCGGTGAGTGCGCCGAGCAGGTCGTCCCGAGCCTCGGCCTCCGTCAGGCCGTCGAGCGCCGTGTCGAAGGCGAGGCCGGCCTCGTCCCAGAGGAGCCGCCGCGAGTCCGCCACGCCGACGAGCCGGAGGTGCAGCCGCTGCCGTGCCAGCAGGTCGGGCGCTTGCCGGGCGAGCAGGCCGAGGAGCCTCCGCCCAATCGTCCCGGTCCCGACGACGACGACGTGCGCCCGCGTTCGCCCCAGGGCAAACGCCTCGTGGAGCGCGCCGACGGCCGCCGGGGCCTCGGCGTCGCGGACGACGGCCGAGAGGTTGTGCTCGGACGCGCCCTCGGCGATGGCGAGGACGTTGACGCGCGCCCGCCCGAGCGTAGCGAACATCCGCCCGGCCAGCCCCGGCGTGTCCCGCATCCCGCGTCCGACGCCCGCCACGAGCGCGAGGCCGGGCAGCGCGGCGATGCCGTGGAGGTCGCCGCGCTCGCACTCGCGCTCGAAGGCCCGCTCCAGCACGCGGACCGCCTCGGCGCGGTCGGCCCCGCGCACGGCGAAGCAGAGGCTGCCCTCGCTCGAAGCCTGCGCGATCAGTAGCACGGGGAGCGCGGCCTCGGCGAGGGCGGCGAAGGCGCGCGCCGTGAGGTCGGGCACGCCGAGGATGCCCGCGCCGTCGAGCGTCACGAGCGCCGCGTCGCGGACCGCCGTGACGGCCCGGATCGCCGCCTCGCCCGGCGGCGGCTCGGGCACGACGAGCGTGCCGGGGGCCTCGGGCCGGAGCGTGTTCTTGATGCGCAGCGGGATGCCCTTCTTTTCGAGTGGGCGCATCGTGCGCGGGTGGAGCACCTTCGCGCCGAAGTGGGCCAGCTCGGCGGCCTCGCGGTAGGAGAGGTGCGCCAGCGTGAACGCCTCCGGCGCGACGCGCGGGTCGGCCGAGAGCACGCCGTCCACGTCGGTCCAGATGACGACCTCGGCCGCATCGAGCGCGCCGCCGAGGATCGTCGCCGTGTAGTCGCTCCCCGAGCGGCCGAGCGTCGTCGTGACCCCCTCGGCCGTCGCGCCGACAAAGCCGGTGACGACGGGGATAGTGTCCGAGGCGATCTCGGCAAAGCGCACCAGCGTGAGGCGCTCGGTTGCGGCGAAGTCCACGGCGGCCTCGCCGAAGGCGTCGTCGGTGCGAATGAGCTCGCGCGCGTCGAGGGCGAGGGCCTCGTGCCCGGCCTGCCGGAAGGCGGCGGCGACGAGCGGGGCCGCGAGGCGCTCGCCGGCCGAGGTGATCGCGTCCTGAAAGCGCGGGGTGCATTCGCGCAGCAGGAAGACCCCGTGCAGCAGCTCCACCGTCGCGCCGAAGAGGGCGTCGAGGTGCCCGGCCAGCGCCGCGCGCTCGGCCTCGGGGGCGAGGGCTTCGAGAGCCTCGGCGTGGCGCGCGCGTAGGGCATCGAGGATCGCCCGGTGCTCGCCCGTGCGGGCTTTGCCTGCTTCAATCGCGGCCAGCAGCCGGTCCGTCACGCCGCCGAACGCCGAGGTCACGACGACGCGCCGCCCAGCCATCGCCGCCACGAGCCGGACGACCTCCTGGACGCGCTCGGGCGTCGCCACCGAGGTCCCGCCGAACTTGGCGACGCGGAGCGGCTCGTCGGGCGTGGCGGGCATGGGTGAGGAGGAGAGAGGAGCGCCGAAGATACCGCGCCCCGGCTTCCGGCCGGGTCTGCGGCAGGCCGGGTCTTCGCCCTGTCTCCATTGACACGCAGCGCGGCGACTTCGTAGATTGGACTCCTGTGCCCGCTGTGGTGCGCCTCGGGGCATTAGCTCAGTTGGTAGAGCGCCTCGCTGGCAGCGAGGAGGTCAGCGGTTCGAATCCGCTATGCTCCACAGACAGAACCCCGCTGAGGTCTTCCTCTGTGGGGTTCTGTGTAATGGGAGGGTCAGGACTGCTCTTCGAGGTAGGCTGCTAGCTCGTTCGCGCTCTGGAGCACCCGGTCGTGTTCGAGGAGGTCGGGGTGCTGCTGGTCCTCGGTGTAGCCCGTCGGCACCACCTTGTCGGAGTCGAACGGGCCGATGGGCAGGTCGGGGAGGTGGTGGATCACGCCTGTCTGGTAGAGCGAGACGAGGATGCCGGCGGTAGCGCCGACCATCGCGAGGGCGATGGTTTTCCGGCGGCGGGCGATGTCAATCGAGCCGAGCCACGCGCCGTCCATGCGGAGGAACGCCTTGAGGTTCGCGCCGGCATCAACGACGGCGACGTTCTGCTTGATGCCCATCTCCTCCGCCTTTTTCCGGGCGGCGTCTACGATGGCGCGGGCCTGGGCTGCGGTGATGTCAGTCATGGGGTGTTGGGCGGTCGGATTTGCAGGAACGGCGGTGGTAGGCGAGGCATGCCTCGCCCCTGCGTCCACGTCAACGTGCTTCAGGGCTGGAGGACGACCTTGACGCAGTTGTCCTCCTTGTCGCGGAACGTCTTGTACATCTCGGGGGCGTCGGCGAGGGCCTTCCGGTGGGTGATCATGAACGTCGTGTCCACGTCGCCCGCCTCGATGTGCCCCATGAGCTTCGGGAGGTACTTCTGCACATGGGTCTGGCCCATCTTGAACGTCAGCCCCTTGCCGAAGGCAGCCCCGATGTTCAGCTTGTCCACGACGCCGCCGTAGACCCCGGCGAGCGAGACGGTCCCGCCCTTGCCGCAGGCCTGGATGGCCTCGCGGAGCGCCGTCGGCCGGTCGGTCTGGAGCCGCAGGGTCTGCTTGGCCTTGTCGTAGGCCCCGATGATCCCGAACCCGTGGGCCTCCAGCCCGACGGCGTCGATGCAGGCGTCCGGCCCGCGCCCGGCGGTCAGCTCCTTGAGCGCGCCGAAGATGCTCTCGTCGGCGTAGTTGAGCGTCTCGGCCCCGGCCTGCCGGGCCATCGCCAAGCGCTCGGGGAAGCGGTCGATGGCGAGGACGCGCTCGGCCCCGAGCAGGAAGGCGCTCTCGATGCAGAACAGCCCGACCGGGCCGCAGCCCCAGACCGCGATCACGTCGCCGCCCTCGATGCCGCAGTTGAGCGCGGCCTGGTAGCCGGTCGGGAAGATGTCGGAGAGGAAGAGGACCTGCTCGTCCGTCAGCCCGTCGGGGACCTTGATCGGGCCCACGTCGGCGTAGGGGACGCGGGCGTACTCGGCCTGGCCGCCGGCGTAGCCGCCGAGCATGTGGCTGTAGCCGTACAGCCCGGCCGGGCTGTAGCCGTAGGCGGTCTCGGCGATGGCGGCGTTGGGGTTCGAGTTGTCGCAGAGGCTGTACTCCTCCTTGCCGCAGTAGTAGCAGTGCCCGCACGAGATCGGGAACGGCACCACCACGCGGTCGCCCTTCTTGAGGTTCTGCACCTCGGAGCCGACCTCGACGACCTCGCCCATGAACTCGTGGCCGAGGATGTCGCCGGCCTCCATCGTCGGGATGTAGCCGTCGTAGAGGTGGAGGTCCGAGCCGCAGATCGCCGTCAGGCTGATGTCAATGATGGCGTCGCGGGGGTCGAGGATCGTCGGGTCGGGGACGGTCTCGACGCGGACATCGTGGGTGCCGTACCAGCAGAGGGCTTTCATGGGGAGGAGGGGAGAGGGGGAGGGAAGTGAGAGGAGGCTTAGCCGCGGCCGGAGGGCTGGCCCTCGGTCGTGGGCACGGTGCCGACTTCCATGACGTGTTTGAACCGGCGGACGTCCTCCTTGACCATCTGCTCGAAGACGGGGCTGAGCAGCCCGGCGAGGGCGCGCCCGGCGTCGCCGGCCGGCGGGCGGTACGAGATGCGCACCTCGACCTCGGTGCCGCGCTCGCCGGGGGCGTCGCGGACCCGGACCTCGCCCGCGTTCTCGACGTCGCTCCCCGGCACCGAGCGCCACGCCAGCCGCTCGCCCTCCTCGTCGGCGACGGTCTCGGCGTCCCATTCGAGCGAGGCCGAGAGGCCCGGCACGTCGGCCGTCCAGCGCGAGCGCCCGCCGTCGAGGCGGCGGACCTGGCGGAGGTGCTCCATGAAGGTGGGCAGGTTCTCGAGCCGCCGCCAGAAGGCGTAGACCTCGTCGCGCGGGGCCTGCACGGTGACGGCCGTCGTGAGGTCGAGCGCGTCGGGCTGCTCGCCGGCCGTGTTGCGGCCCGTCGCTGCGTTGATGGGGCAGTAGCCGGTGACGGCGCGGGCCACGAGGCCGCCGCCCGCGAGGGCGAGGGCGAGGCCGCCGGGGGAGAACCTCTTCAGGCCGAGCGCGACGAGCGCCGCGCCCCCGGCCGCCGAGGCGATCCGCTCGTTCTTCCCGACGTTGACGCGCTCGGACCCGCTGATGGGCGGCATGAGGGAGGTCGTTCGGTAGACAGTCATGGGAGTACGGAAAGGTGAGGGAAGCGAAAAGAGCGTCAGGCCCCGGCGCGGCAGAACAGACCGCCTGTTCCGCAGCGGGAAGCGCGAGGGGGTGAGAGGCTGAGCGTGGCTCCGCCCAAACCGGAAGAGCTTCACGCCGCCCTCTCCACCCACACGCCCTAGCTGAGGAGGGTCTCGTCGAGCAGACCGTCCTCTTTCTAGGCCGTGCCGTCTTGCTCCTGCATCGTCTGGACGGCCGCCTTCGGGCTGCCCATGCCGAGGTCGGACTTCTGGCCGCGCGGGGGAGGTGAAGGAGAGGGGTGAGAAAAGGGGCCGTAGGGGCAGGAGGGAAACTGGACCTCTCCTGCGCGCTGCCCGGTGCTGCTGGTGCGGTGCTGCTGGTGTGGTGCTACTGATCGAGCAGCGGAGCCTCACGCGCTCCGGGCCTGCGCCGCGTGCTTGCCCTCGGCGAGCTCCTCGACGATCTTGGCGCAGAAGGCCGGGAGGTCGTCTGGGTCGCGGCTGGTCACGAGGCCCTCGTCCACGACGACCTCCTCGTCCTTCCAGGTCGCCCCCGCGTTGCGGAGGTCGGTCTCGAGCGAGTGGTACGAGGTGAGGGTGCGGCCCTGGAGCACGCCGGCCTCGGCGAGGACCCACGGGCCGTGGCAGATCGCGCCGACGGGCTTCTGCTGCTCGAAGAACGCGCGCACGAAGGCCACCGCGTCGTCGTTGCCGCGGAGCTTGTCCGCCCCGACGGTGCCGCCGGGGATCACGAGGCCGTCGAAGTCCTCGGCCGAGACCTCGTCGAAGGTCTTGTCGACGGCGTAGGTACCGCCCTCGTCGAGGTCGTCGTTGACGGTCTCGGCGTCGCCCGCCTCGAAGCTGACGACGGTGACAGCCCCGCCGGCGTCCTCGATGGCTTTCTTGGGCTGGACGAACTCCGGCTCTTCGGTGCCGCGCGGGGCGACGAGGACGGCGATGGTGAGGCCCTGCAGCTGGTCAGACATGGGAGAGGTGCGTTACAGAAAGGGGGGGAGGGCTGCGAGCTACTCGATGCCGTCGGCCCAGTCATCGAGACCAGTCATCGAGAGAGGGAGTCGTTGTTCTAACGAATAAACGAATCGTTCCTGTAGCTGCCAAAAACAGGAAAAACCCTATAGCGCACCGGGGAAAGTCCCTACAGCGCCGTGGCCTTCGCCCCGAGGGGGGCGGCCTCCACACCGAATGGGGCAGGGAGCGGCGGCGTACTTTCCCCCGTCACCGCTCCAGCCTCCATGCTCCTCTCCGACCTCGACACGCCCTGCCTGCTCGTCGAGCAGCGCCGCCTCGAGGCGAACCTCCGCCGGATGCAGGCCGCCGCCGACGCCCACGGCGTCGCGCTCCGGCCGCACCTCAAGACCCACAAGTCCGTTGCCCTGGCCCGGCGGCAGGTCGCCCTCGGCGCGCGCGGCGTCACCGTCGCCAAGCCCGCCGAGGCCGAGGTCTTCGCCGAGGCCGGGTTCGAGGACATCCGGCTCGCCTACACCGTCGTCGGCGCGGCGAAGTGGGCGCGGCTGCTCGTCCTCGCCGAGCGAGGCGTGCGCGTCTCGTTCTGCGTCGACACCGTCGCCGGGGCGCGCCTCGCCTCGGCGTTCTTCGCCGAGCGCGGGGCCGAAGCCGA
Organism: Rhodothermales bacterium; assembly: GCA_038232975.1. Taxonomy (GTDB): domain Bacteria; phylum Bacteroidota; class Rhodothermia; order Rhodothermales; family JANQRZ01; genus JANQRZ01. The sequence goes on along the minus strand of JBBSMV010000023.1, from coordinate 2,261 downwards.
GGTGCTGATCGAGGTGGACACCGGGCACGGGCGCTGCGGCGTGTGGTGGGACCACCCGGACGCGCTTCCCCTGGCACAGGCCGTCCGCGCCCTCCCCGGCCTCCGGCTCGCCGGCCTGCTGACGCACGGCGGGCAGAGCTACTTCGGCCCAGCCGAGGGCGAGACCCGGCCCGAGGCCCTCGCCCGCGCGATGCGCGAGGAGCGCGACCGCCTCCTCGCCCTCGCCGCGAGGCTCCACGCCGACGGGGCGCTCGACGCCGAGGCCGAGCTGTCCGTCGGCTCGACCCCGACGATGAGCGTCTTCGAGAACGCCGAGGCCTCAACGTCTGACGGGGTGCCGTTCCGCGTCACCGAGGTCCGCCCCGGCAACTACGTCTTCCACGACCTGGAGCAGGTCGCCCTCGGAGCCGCCACGCTCGACGACTGCGCGCTCACGGTCTACGCCACCGTCGTCTCGAAGCAGCCCGACGAGCGCGGCGGTGCGCGCCTCTTCCTCGATGCCGGCAAGAAGGTCTTTACCAGCGACACCGGCTGGGGCACGGCGGGCTTCGGGGTGCTCCTCTACAACCCCGAGCGGATGGTCACGCTCCCGCACGCCGACCTCTTCGCCCTCTCCGAGGAGCACGCCTGGGTCCGCGTCCCCGGCGGGGCCACGCTCGACGTTGGGGACCGCGTCCGGGTCGTCCCCAACCACGCCTGCGTCGCGGTCAACACGCAGGACGAGCTGTTCGTCGTGGACGGCGAGGAGGTCATCGAGACGTGGGCTGTGGACGCGCGCGGGGCGGTTTACTAGGGGCGCGGCGGGACCCCTCCGGCGGGGGCGGCTGTATATTCCTGCCCCCACCAAGCAACGGAGTGATGGCAGGACACAACAAGTGGTCGAAGGTCAAGCGCAAGAAGGGCGTCGCCGACGCGCGGCGCTCCAAGCTCTGGGCGCGCATCACGCGCGACATGATGATCGCCGCGCGCGAGGGCGGCGGCGACCCCGGCATGAACCCGCGCCTCGCCCTCGCCGTGGACAAGGCGAAGGCCGAGAACATGCCCAAGGACAACATCGAGCGCGCCATCAAGCGCGGCACGGGCGAGATCGAGGGCGCGGACTACGAGGAGATGTCCTACGAGGGCTACGGCCCCGGCGGCGTCGCCGTCTTCGTCGAGTGCCTCACCGACAACACCAACCGCACCGTCGCCGACGTGCGCCACGCCTTCACGAAGCACGGCGGCAACCTCGGCACGAGCGGCTCGGTGGCCTACCTGTTCGAGCGCAAGGGGCTGATCGAGATCGCCGCCGCCGGGCAGGACGAGGACGATCTCTTCCTGCTCGTCGCCGAAGCCGGGGCCGAGGACCTGCGCCGGGAAGACAGCAGCTTCGTGGTCACCACGCCCGTCGAGGCGTTCGCCGCCGTCCAAGGCGCGCTCGAAGACGCCGGGATCGAACCCGCCGAAGCCGCCCTCGTCCGCGTCCCGACGACCCTGACGAAGCTCGACCCGGACGACGCGGCCAAAGTCCTTCGGCTCCTCGAAACGCTCGAAGACCTTCAGGACGTCCAGGACGTCTTCACCACGCTCGAAATGGACGAGGCCCTTTCGATTTTGGATTCGTGATGTTGGACGTTGGATGGGCACACATGAAGGAACCTGCTCACGAATCCGAAATCCCCCCTCCAAAATCTAAAATCGCAATGATACGGAATCGGTCTCGTGGTGTCTGGATAGCTCCCCCCGCGGTGCCCATCGCCACCGTCGTAGGGACACGATGCATCGTGTCCCTACCGAGGTCGAGGTCGGCGCTATCCTGACATCGTCAAACTGAATCCGTATGATCGTTCTCGGCATTGACCCCGGCACGCAGCACACGGGCTTCGGCGTGCTCTCGGTCGAGGGCCGCCGCGAGCGCGTGCTCGACTACGGGAGCGTGGACCCGTCGCCGGAGCTCGGCCTGATGGTGCGCCTCCAGCAGATCGGCGCGGCCGTCGAGGCCGTCATCGGGCGGCACACGCCGGACGAGGTGGCCATCGAGATGCCGTTCATGGGGAAGAACGCGCAGGCGATGCTCAAGCTCGGGCAGGTGCAGGGCTTCGTGATGAAGGCCGCGCTCGACCACCAGATTCCGGTGACGCAGTACGCCCCGCGCGAGATCACGAAGGCCGTCGTCGGCAACGGCAACGCGGCCAAAGAGCAGGTCTGGTTCATGCTCCGCGCCCAGCTCGGCCTGAGCGAGGACCGCGGCCTCGACGCCTCCGACGCCCTCGCCGTCGCGC
>JBBSMV010000022.1:0-17387 GCA_038232975.1 Rhodothermales bacterium | reverse complement strand
GGGCTCGCGCTCGGGGCGCAGGCCGGCGAGGCCCGGCTGGGCGAGGTCGTCCGCGAGGGTGGGTTCACCCGCTTCCGCCGCGCGACCGAGACGCCGTTCAACATCGTGCTCGAAGCGCGTCCGTAGCAAGCGCGTCCGTAGCGGGCCGGAGGAGAGCGGGGGTGGGACGTGGTGGCCCGCTCCCGCTCTCCACTCTCGGTTTCTACGTCCGACCTCCCGATCCATGGCCGATCCCGTCATGCCCACTCCGACGCTTGGTCCCACGCCCTCCGCCTGGGACCGGCTCGGCGTGCTGCTTTCCGGCCTCTGCGCCGTGCACTGCCTGCTGATGCCGCTGCTGTTGGTGGCCTTGCCGCTCTGGCACGGGGCGCACGCGCTGCACGACGCATGGCACCCGGTGGCGGCGGTCCTCCTCGTGCCCGTCACGCTCCGGGCCACGCACCGAGGGGGCGGCCCGCGCAGCGCCCGCCTGCTCCGGAGCGGACTCGCTATCGTCTGGCTCGGACTCCTCGCTCACGTCCTCCTCGGCGAGATCGCGGGCGTCGGCCTCACGCTCGTCGGGAGCCTGTTGCTCATCGCCGGACACGGCTGCAACCTCCGATGTTCGTGTCCGAGCGCCCGCCCCGACACGCCATGACGACCGCTGGGCAGCCGTCGGTGTAGGGCAGAAAGGGCGTGTATCTTGGCGCTGTGACTGCGTCCGCCCCCCTGACCCTCGCCCTGTGGCTCGCCGCTTTACTGGCGAGCGCGGGCGGCGAGCGGGAATCCGAGGAGGACGCGCGGAGGCTGACCGGTCGCATTCGCAAGGGCGACGCCGTGGCGTTCCGGCGCTTCTTCGACCACACCCACGCCGACCTCCTCCGCGTGCTCGGCCGCCGCGGCCTCGGGCCGGCCGCCGCCGAGGACGTGGCGCAGCAGGCCTACGTCTGGCTCTGGGAGCACCGCGACCGGATCGACGAGGCGCGCTCGCTCCGGGGGCTGCTCTTCCGCATCGGCCTGACGCGCGGGCTGAACCACCTCCGCGACGCTGGGCGGGCCGAGCCCCTGGCAGACGGCGAGCCGGAGGGCGAGGCGTCGGGCGACCCGGCGGCGCTCGCCGAGCTCCGCCGGGCGCTCGCCGAGGCCGTCGCCGCGCTCCCGGAGCGCCGCCGCGAGACGTTCACGCTCTGCTTCACCGAGGGCCTCTCGCACCGCGAGGCGGCCGAGGTGATGGGCGTCAGCCCCCGGACGGTCGAGCACCAGATGGCGCACGCGCTCAAGGCGGTCCGCGCCCGCCTCGCGCCGTTTCTGGGCGAGTCGGGCGGTTCAGGCTCCCCGTGGGGCGCAGAGACATTCCATGCAGCGGCTCTGAAAAAAAACAGAAGGGGCGCATAGGGGATCGGCCGCGCGGCCCGTGTAGTCGGGGTGACGGCTCCCCGTCGCTGTCTTCGAACTCAACCCCCAGACTCATGACTTCTTTCGCTTCCTTCCGCCTGCCGGTCCTCGCGCTTGGGGCGGTCCTCGTCCTCTCGGCGTGCGACGCCGCCCTCGACCCGGCCAGTACGGCCGACCTGACGACGGCCGAGGCCGACGAGGCGGCCCAGATTCTCGCCGAGGCGCTCGCCGAGGACGACGGCGGCCTCATGGCCTCCTTCCGCGACCTCACCGCCTCGGTCGCGGACTCCGGCATGACCGACGACTCCCAGATGCTCCCCGTCGGGACCGACGACGTGCGCCCGCCCTGCCGCGGCGACTACCGCCTGACCTACGCCGAGGACACCGGCACCCACTTCGTCGACTATCGCTGCGGCTTCCAGAGCGACCACACCGTGAGGCGCTACGTGTCCCACATCGGATACCAGTTCCGCGATGCCGACGGCGGCTTCCTTCCCCGCCCCTGGGAGACCTGGGACACGGTCGACTCCGTCTACTTCCGTGGGACGCGCGAGGGCTTTCTCGCGACACGCCGGCGCGACCCGCGCCACGACGGCTCGTTCCGCGCCGAGTCGCAGTTCGAGCAGAACGGGCAGTGGACGCTATCCCGGCTGGCCGACGATGCCACACCCGCTGTCCTGGCGGGCCGTCAGCTCCGGCGGGGGTCTCACACGCGCGTCGGCCCCGGCGGCCGGGGCCGGCAGCGGTACGCGCTCGAGATGGGCAGCCGCGAGATCCTCATCCGCGAGGACGAGAACGGCCTGACCTACGCCGCCCGCGGCGAGCTCCACTACACCCTCACCATCCAGCGCAACCGCGACTGTGACCGCGAGGACTGCGGCGGAACGCGCGTCATCGAGGGCACGGTCTCGCTGGAAGGCAACGGCCGCGCCCTGCTCCGTATCCTCGGGCTCGGCTTCGTGTACCGCGTCTCGCTCGGCGACGGCGAGAGCGCCCTCGAGGTGTAACCTCCGCTCCGGCGCCCCGGCTGGCACGGGCCTGGGCGCAGGAGTCCCTACGTCGACCCCATGTCCACGCCGCTCCCCGACGACGACCGCGACCTCCGCCTCGCCCGCCGTCTCGACGCGGGCGTTGCGCCGGACGGTACAGACCCGCTCCACGACGCCCTCCGCGCCGCCCGGCCGGAGGCGTCGTCGCTCGGCGCAGACGCGTCGGAGCGGCTGTGGGCGGGCGTCGCCGCGCAGATCGGAGCCGACCGGCCTGCCGTCCGCGACCGCGCGCCGCTCCGGCTCGTTCGGTCTCGGGCGATGAGATGGGCGGTGGCAGCCGTCGTCGTGCTGGCAATCGGAGCGGGACTGTGGATGGCGCAGCGCGGGCCGGCCGTCGCCGCCGTCGCCGAGGCCGAGATCGTGACCTGGGACGCCCCCGACGGCTCGACCGTCGTGCTCCGCCCGCACAGCCGCCTCGTCCGGCTCGGGGGCGACGGCCGCGCGTACCGCCTGGACGGCGAGGCCTTCTTCGCCGTCGCGCGCGACCCGGAGCGCCCGTTCACCGTCGAGGCCGGGCCGGGGACGGTTCGTGTGCTCGGGACGCGGTTCGACGTGAGCACGTGGGGCGCGCAGACGGAGGTGTACGTCGAAGAAGGCCGGGTCGAGGTGGAGGCCACGGCGTCCAGGGTGATACTCGGCGCGGGCGAGGCCGCGACGGCTGGGCCAACGGGGGCGCAGGCACTTCCCAACCCGAGTGCCGAGGCGTTCCTCGACTGGCAGCGTGGCGAGGCCGTCTTCGAGCGCGCGTCCGTCCGGCGCGTGGCCGACGAGATCGGGCAGCACTTCGGCGTCGCCGTCTCGCTGCCCGCCGACGAGGCCCGCGCATCGGTCTCGGGGGTGATCGTGCTGGAGAGCGCGCCGCAGGCGCTCGGCGACCTCGGCCGGATCCTCGGGGGGCGGTTCGAGCCGGTGGGTGGCGGCTACCGCTTCGTCCGGCCGTGACGCAGGGACTCGCGCTCGGCGCGCTCCTCCTGCTGGCCGGCGCGGCGCAGGCCCAGCCGCTCCTCTACGACGATACGCCCTTGCGCGACGTGATCGCGGACGTGGAGCGCCGGACGGACTGGCGCTTCCTCTACTCCGACGCCCTCGTCGCCGGCAAACGGGTTCGCCTGAGCGCTGAGGCGGCGTCGCTACCCGAGGCACTCGCCGAGTCGCTCGCGCCGCAGGGCATCGGGGTCGAGGCCGACCAGGCGCGGCGGCGGGTCCTCCTGATCCCCGCCACGGGTCACCATCAGCCCCGGCAATCGAGCCGCGTCGTGCGCGGGCGCGTGCTCGACGGCGAGACCGGCGAGCCGCTCCCGTTCGCCACCGTGACCTGGGCCGGCGGGCAGCGCGGCGTCGTCGCCGACGAGGCGGGGGCGTTCGTCCTCACGCTCCGCGACGAGACGATCGGCGAGGCGACGGAGCCGACCTCACTGACCGCGTCGTTCGTCGGATACGATGCGCAGACCGTAGCGCCGAGGGGCGGGGCGCTCGTGTTCCGGCTCCGCCCCGAGGCGGGGGCACACCCGGCCGTCGTCGTGAACGCGCTGGCGCTAACGGCTCCGGTCGACACGGCCTGGGCGGCGCGGCTCCAGCCCGGCCGGTTCGACGCCGTGGGCGAGGGCGGCGGCCTCCGCGCCCTGGAGGTGCTCCCAGCCGTCGCGCCTTCGGCCGCCTTCGACGACGGCCTGATCGTCCGCGGGAGTCCGAGCGACGCCTTCGAGGTCCGGCTCGACGGGGTCCCGGTCTACAGCCCGCGCCACCTGTTCGGCCTCGTGGACGCCTTCAACGGTGACGCGCTGCGCGCCGTCGCGCTCCACCTCGGCGTGGCCCCTGCGCGCGTGGAGGTCGCGCCGGGCGGGGCCGTCGAGTATGTGACGGCGACCGGCTCGCCCCGCCGCCCGGCCGTGCAGGTCGGGGTCTCCAGCCTCGCCGCCCGCGGCGCGGTCTCCGTACCTGTTCGGCCGGGCCGGACGACGCTCCTCGTCGGCGGACGCACGTCGCTGCTGGGCGCGACCCCGTGGATAGGCGACGCGCTCGTGGAGCAGGGCCTCGGTGCCGTGCGCCGGACGAGTCCGCTCCCGGAGGCGACGGCCGAGGCGCTCTCCCGCGCCGTCGAGGTGCAGCGCACGGAGGCGTCGTTCTGGGACCTCCACCTCGGCGCGGCGGACGAGCGCGCCGGGGGCGGGCGGACCGTCGTGACGGCCTACGCAGGCGGCGACGACACGCAGCTGGAGGCGCTCCGCTTTTTGCGACGGCCGACGGCCGACGACCCCGAGCGGCTCGTCCGCCGGCCCGTAGCGACGCGAAACCGATGGGGGAGCCGGGCGGCCAGCGTCCTCGATCAGCGCGCGCTCTCGCTGCGCCTCGTGCTCACCTCCACGCTCGGAGGCAGCCTCTACGATGCCCGTTTCGCCCAGGACGACTTCACCTTCCAGCACCTTCCCGACGACATTGACCCGCTCGCGGCCCGCGTCGACACGCTTGGGTACGACAACGATCTCCGCGAGGTGATCGCCGCGCAGCGCCTCGATGCCGTGCTCGGGGACGGCATGGCCTCGGGCGGTTACAGCCTCCACCTCTACCGGCAGCGCTACGAGGAGACCGCCGCCGGCCGACCTACCTTCCGGGCGGACCAGACGGCGACGCGGCTCGACCTCCACGCGGGCTGGAGCGGGCGCGCCCTCCCAGCGCTCGACGTGGACGCCGGGCTGCGCGCGCACCTCTACTCGGCCGGTGGGGTGCAGCTCAGCCCGCGCGTCCGCGCCCGTCTTGGCCTCGCGCCGGGGCTGGCCGTCTCGGGGGCCGTCGGCCGGAGCGTGCAGTTCGTCCACCGCCTCACTCTCGGCGACGCCGTCGGCGCGGCGGCGTGGGTGCTCTCCGACGCCGGGGACACGGTCACCGAGGCGGACCTGGCCGAGGTCACGGTCGAGACCGGGGCGGGCGGGGCGGCGGCCCAGGTCACGGCCTACGCCAAGCGGACGCGGGGGCAGTGGCTCCACGCCGAGGACCGGGCCGTCCGAGGGCTGACCGACCGGACCGTTCTCGCGCGCCCGTGGCTCTCGGGGGTGGACGGGCACGCGCGCGGCCTCGAAGCCCTCGTCCGCGTCCCGGTGCGGTCGTGGAGCCTGGGCCTCAGCGCGGCGCTCGCCCGTGCCGACCTCCAGCATCGCGCGCTGCGCGGCGGCGAGGTGTTCCCGGCGGAGTGGGACCGGCTCGCGCGCGCCACGCTCCTCGCCGACGGGCTGGTCCTCCCCGATGTCCGGCTGGCAGCGGCGTGGACGGTGGCCTCGGGCGTTCCCAACCCGCTCGCGGAACGATCGGGTGAGGCGTCGCGGCTGCCCTCCGTCTCGCGGCTCGATCTCCGCCTCACCGCGCACCGACGGTGGGGGCGCACCACGGCTTCGCTGAGCCTCGCCGTGCGCAACGTGCTCGACCAGGACAACGCACTCACGCGGGAGCCGACGACGCTCGTGCGGCGGAGCGCTCAGGGGCAGACCCGCCTCGGCATCTTCCCCCTCGATGTGTACGACGCAGGCATCCTGCCCACCGTCGACTTCGCGCTCCGGTGGTAGGGCTAGTGTCGTGCATCGAGCACAACCGCCCGAGTCTGCGCTTCTCGACCCCAGATCAAGTCTAGGGCAGGTTCTAGGGGATGGGGTCGCGCGCTCGGCGGCGTTGGCTTCGCCGACCTGCCGGTTCTCGAACGCGAGGCTCTCGGCGGGAGCTAGGTGAGGTCCGGGGGGAGCAGCGGCTTAAGCTGGTTCAGTGCAGCGGGGAGATCGTGCTGGAGCACACGCCAGACTTCCGCTTCGTCTATCTCATCGTAAGCGTGGATGAGCACGTCGCGCAATCCAGCCATCCGCCTCCACGGAATGTCACTGTGGGCACTGCGGAACGGCTCCGGCAGTCGCTTGACCGCTTCGCCGAGGAGGAGAAGCTGATGCAGCACGGCGGCTCTGGTTTTGAGATCGCCCCGAAACGCATCCGCATCGGGCACGTCGCACGCGAAGCGAAGAGCGAGTTCGCCTGCCTGGACTATGTCAAGCAACGTGGCGCGGACTGGCTTCATAAACAGTCTGGGCCGAGTCGAGGATAGCCCGGCGGCGGAAGGGGTTCCTGCTGCACTCAATGGCGCGACGTCCCACGAGGTCCACGGGCCGCCCGAACAGCGTTGCTAGCTCATCTTGCATCTCGACATGGTCAAAGAGGCTCCACGCGGCTTCTGACTCGAACGTCACGAGGAGGTCCACATCGCTCTCTGGGCCGAAGTCGTCGCGGAGCGCGGAGCCGAAGAGCGCCAGCTCCCGCACCTGCCAGCGGCGGGCGAAGGCAGCGAGAGCGTCCTGATAGGGCGTGATGTCGAGCATGGGGAGAAGGTACGGCCTCATGCTGCTAGCTCGGCCTCGATCTGGGCAATCGAGTCGCGCAGCTCGGCGGCCTTCTCGAACTCCAGGTGCGCGGCGGCTGCCTCCATCTCGCGGGCGAGTTGCGCCACGAGGTCGCGCTTCTGGTCGTCGGTGAGGTACTTCACCACGGGGTCGGCCACGCGCGGGAGCTGGTCGGGGCCGGCGTAGTAGACCTCGCGCTTGGCGTCGTGGGCAGCCGTGTGGTCGGCGATCGCAGTGCCGCGGCGGATCTGGTCGGTGGACTTCGCGACGGTCGTCGGGGTGATGCCGTGCTCCTCGTTGTAGGCTGTCTGGAGCGCGCGCCGCCGCTCGGTCTCGTCCATCATCCGCTGCATCGAGTCGGTGACCCGGTTGGCGTACATGATGACCGTGGAGTTCGCGTTGCGCGCCGCCCGGCCGGCGGTCTGGATCAGCGAGCGCTCGCTCCGCAGGAAGCCCTCCTTGTCGGCGTCGAGGATGGCGACGAGCGAGACCTCGGGCAGGTCGAGGCCCTCACGCAGCAGGTTGACCCCGATCAGCACGTCGAAGGCCCCGAGCCGGAGGTCGCGCAGGATGTCGACGCGCGCCAGGGCGTCAATGTCGGAGTGGAGGTAGCGGACGCGGACGCCGAACGAGTCGAGGTAGTCGGTGAGGTCCTCGCTCATGCGCTTGGTCAGCGTGGTCACCAGCACGCGCTCGCCGCGCTCGACGCGGGTGCGGATCTCGTCGAGGAGGTCGTCGATCTGCCCGTCGACGGGCCGGACCTCGACGGCCGGGTCGAGGATGCCCGTCGGCCGGATCACCTGCTCGACGACGACGCCCTCGGACTTCTCGAGCTCGTAGTCGGCCGGCGTGGCGCTGACGAAGAGGACCTGGTGGTGGAAGTCCTCGAACTCCTCGAACGTCAGCGGCCGGTTGTCGAGCGCCGACGGCAGCCGGAAGCCGTGCTCGACGAGGCTGAGCTTGCGGGCGCGGTCGCCGTTGTACATCCCGCGCACCTGCGGGACCGTGGCGTGGCTCTCGTCGATGGCGATCATCCAGTCGTCGCCGTAGGACTGCTCGAAGTAGTCGAGCAGGCAGTGCGGGCGGCTGCCCGGCGGCCGGCCGTCCATGTGGCGGGAGTAGTTCTCGATGCCGGAGCAGTAGCCGACCTCGCGGATCATCTCGATGTCGAAGACCGTCCGCTGCTCGAGGCGCTGCGCCGCCAGCATGTTGCCCTCGTTGCGGAGCACCGCCAGGCGCCAGCGCAGCTCCTCCTCGATGCCCCCAAGGGCGCGCTCCAGCCGGTCCTTCGGGGTGACGAAGTGCTTGGCGGGGTAGATGGTGAGCAGGTCCTCCTTCGCCGTCTCCTGCCCCGTCAGCGGGTCGAACGACGAGACGGCCTCGACCTCGTCGCCCCAGAAGGCGATCCGGTAGGCCACGTCTTCGAGGTAAGCCGGGAAGACCTCGACCACGTCGCCGCGCACCCGGAACGCGCCCGGCTCGAACTCGACGTCGTTGCGGGTATAGAAGATGTTGACGAGTCGGCGGAGCAGCTCGTCGCGCTCCACGACGGTGCCGGGCTGGAGCTGGACGATCTGCGCCTTGTACTCCTTCGGGTCGCCGAGTCCGTAGATGCACGAGACGCTGGCGACGATGACGACGTCGGTACGCCCGGAGACGAGTGCGCTCGTGGCGCGGAGGCGGAGGCGGTCAATCTCCTCGTTGACCGCCATGTCCTTCTCGATGTAGGTATCGGACGAGACGATGTAGGCCTCGGGCTGGTAGTAGTCGTAGTAGGAGATGAAGAACTCGACGGCGTTGTGGGGGAAGAACGCCTTGAACTCGGCGTAGAGCTGGGCCGCGAGGGTCTTGTTGTGCGAGAAGACGAGCGTCGGCTTGCCCGTGTTCTGGATGACATTGCTAACGGTATAGGTCTTTCCGGTGCCCGTGGCCCCGAGGAGGGTCTGGTAGCGGTCGCCGCGGAAGAGGCCCTCGGTCAGCTCGGCGATGGCACCGGGCTGGTCGCCCGTCGGGCGGAACGGGGCGTCGAGGCGGTACGGCGTGTCGATCCGGGTAATGGACATGGGCGCGAGCGATGGGGGAGGGGCGACCTCGAAACCTAGCGCATCGGGGTGCCAACGGCATGGCACCTGAACGCACCGGGGGGGCCGCCGCGTTCCGCTCTCAGAGCCGTCAGCAGGCCGGTCCGGTCGGCCTACAGCCGCTCTCAAGGAGCGCAGCAGGCTCCAGGCGCGTATATGCTGTCCGGGTCCGCGTGGTACGGGCTGGCCTGGTCCACGAAAACGTCGTGGAGCCACTGGGAGAGCGGGAGGGTCGTACTCGCCGTCACGATCTCCGTATCGTAGAATCTGCGGTCGTCTAAGAGAAACGTGTGCTTCCGTCCGTCGGCATAATAGGTCCCAATATTAGGCAGACTATCAGTCACGCCGTTGGATACGTAAACAGAGCGTAGGTCTATCAGTGCATCTGCGAATGGACCTCCGCCATCATGAAGATAGGAGATGTAGCCGAAGTGCCGGTCGCTGTACGTGTAGGCGTAGAACGGGAGCACGTACTCGAGCCCATCGCCGTTGGGTCGGGTGCAGGCGGTGCAGGCAGACGCGAACTTGAGGGCCTCACCGAGGCTCCAGAGATCGCGTACAGCCTGCTGTTGCTCGGGCAATAGGACGCGGTTGTCTCGTGGGAGGGCACCAGAGTCGTTGAGGAGGTGGACCGGGGTGGGGGCGAAGGCGCTAGCGACGAGGCCGTAGGTAAGCACCGTTCCGTATCCGCCGGCGCTAGTGCCGGCGAGGACCACCCGTTGCCTGGAGGCCAGGCGTCCGTCCATAGCGGCGAGGACCCGCTCCAGGTTGCGGTAGCCGACGAACTGCTGTGTTCCGGCACCGGAGACGACGCGGTCTGTAGCGTTGCCAGCGTGGACGTCGCCGGTGCAGTAGGGAACATAGATCGCGCTCCAGCCTGCGAATGGATTCTCAGGGTTCTCTGAGTCGAAGATGCCCCTGGTTCCGGTCGCTGACGCGAACCGGTCGAAGTCGGTGCTGTCGAAGTGGGAGGGGGAAAGGCTACAGGTAGCTCCGTCGTAGCAGAACCCGCCTCCTTTGAGGAAGAGCAAAACATCCTCCTCGGAGCCGGGGCGGAAGCCGAAGCCCGTGGCCGAGCCGTCGCGACACATCATGCCGATGTCGCCGGGACCTCCAGGCACGGGGTTCTCTCCCGAGGCTCCGATCCATTCCCATTCGCCGGCCTCCCTAGCCGCGAAGAACGGGGTGCTGCGGTCGAGGGAACCGGCGGGGCGTCCACGCACGGGGTCTCCCTGCACGGGGTCAGCTTGGTCGCAGGCGGGGAGGGCGACGAGGAGCGCGCCGAGGCAGAGCGCGCCGGAGAAGCGCTGGGAGAGACGTTGCATCGGGAGGGGAGGGAGGGTGTACAAGGAGAGCAAAGCTATTCCCGTTCGGTGCCCCTCCGAAGAAAACGGCGTGACCTCGCGGCTCGGTGCCAGCCTGCTGCAGAGCGGCGGTGCCTACTCGGCGTCGGCGAGCATGAGTGGCAGCGCGGTAGGGAGGTCGCCCGTCTGCCCGTTGATCAGGCCCCGGACCCAGCGTGTGAGAGGGACGCCCTCGACGGTTGTGCTGTAGAACGTGTCGCTCAGCAGGAACGTGTGGCCGTCGCCCGCGACGTAGTACGTCCCCACGTTCGGCGGAAAGATGGTGCGGAGGCCGAAGAGCGCGTCCTCGTAGGCCTCGGCCCCCACCGTGCAGGCGCTCGGGTCGGGGCCGCAGTCCGGGTCGCCGAGGCCGAAGAACCCGCGGATGACCGCGTCTCGCGTGTAGGAGAGGACGCCGAAGGTGCGGTCCGGGTGGGTGCGGGCGTAGTAGGGGAGGACGAACTCGAGGCCGTCGCCATTGGGCTGGGAGCAGAGCGCGTCCGGGCAGCCGGGCGGGAGTGCCTCGTCGAGGTTCCAGAGGTCGCGCCAGCGCTGCTGGAGGCCGGGGTCGAGCACGTCGTTAGCACGAACGATGGGGCCGGAGTCGTCGAGTAGGTCAACGGGGGCCGGGGCGAGGCGCTCGGCGAAGAGGGCGTAGGTGCCGACGGTGCCGAAGCCGCCCGCGCTCACGCCCGAGAGGACGACCTGCCGGGCCTGCCGGACCCGGTCGCCGCCGAAGCGCTCGAGCGCGGTCTCGAGGTTGCGGTAGCCGACGAAGTCCTGCCGCCCGACGCCGGGTACGGGCGTGTCGGGCGCGTTGCCGGCGTGGACGTCGCCCGTGCAATAGGGCACGTAGACCACATTCCAGCGGAGGAACGGGTTCGCCGGCTCGGTCGTGGAGAAGGCCCCGCGCTCGCCGATGGCGGCGATCTCGGCGTTGAAGTCGGCCTCGTCGTAGCTGCCGGGGTTGAGGAGGCAGGATAGGAAGTCGAAGCACGCGCCGCCGCCCTGGAGCAGGACCAGCAGGTCGCGCGAGCCGGCGGCCCGGCGGAGGCCGAAGCCGGTGTCCGAGCCGTCGCGGCACTGCATGCCCGGCGTGGGAATCCAGCGCCAGGCCCCGGCATCGGCCGTCGAGAGCGCCGGCAGGAGCGGGCTGTCGTCGAAGAGACCGTCGGGAGCCGTCTCGTCGGGCGCGACGGGGGCGGTGCAGGCGGCCAGCGTGAGCGCGAGGCCGAGGCAGGCGAGCAGCACGGAGCGAGTCGGCAGGGGCATGGAATCGGAGGGGATGGTATAGGAGAGGACGCAAGATAGAGCACGCGCCGGACTGCGTCCAATCCGACTCCAAGTATCTTTCCCCCCTGCGGTACTGGAGCTGGTCCAGTACTGGAGCTGGCTCATGCCTCCCAAGCACTTCCCGCGTTCATCCGCACCAGCACGTCTGCCGCCTGGGGTGCAGCCTCGGCTCTACTGCCCCGGCAGAGGGCTGAACCTGTCGCTAAGGCCGGACTCTCCAGGAGGCTACCCCGTCACGCTCCGCACATGGGAGCGGGAGCCGGCCCCCGCCCCGAATTCATCCGCCAGGATCGGCACGACTGCCGAGCGGCGGCAGGCTACTCGTAGGGAGTAGCCGGGACGTTCGTCGCGGTGCCGCTGAGGCCCATCCTGATCCAATCAGTCAGCGAGGTCGTGCCGATCTCCACGTCGTAGAGAAGGTCTAGCTGAATCGCTGTATGGAGGTAGCCTTGAGGATAGAACGTGCCTACGTTGTGGAGGTCATTTTCTGTGCCATACAGGAAACGGAGGTCGAAGAGTGCATCCTCAAAATCCTGCGCGTCAACCTTAGGCCTGTCGGGACTAGTCAAACACAAAGAGTCAGACGCGGTGCAGTACGGGTTGTTGGTGCAGAATATCCCTCGAAAGGCGCAGTCAGAGGTGAAGGAAAAAAGCCCGAAGAAGCTATTGGGGTTGGTGCTCGCGTAGTACGGCAAGAGGTTCTCCATCCCGACGATGAGTCCGTCCTCGTTGGGTTGAGAGCACGCCGCGCAACTGTCCGGTATCGCCGTCTCCAGGTTCCAGAGCGTGCGCCAGAAGTGCTCGAGAGAATCCGTGAAGACACTGTCGGCACGGGGGAGCGGGCCGGAGTCGTCGAGCAAGTCAACAGGGGCGGGGGCGAGGCGTTCGGCGATGAGGCCGTAGGGGGCGATGGTTCCCAAGCCACCTGCGCTGGTGCCGGCCAACATGACGGTGTTGGCGGAGGTGGCACCGCGGGCGACGAGCACATCGAGGAGCCGCTCTATGTTTCGGTAGCCCACGAACTGCTGGGTCCCGGCCACGCCGTCCACCACGCCGTTGGGGTTGTCGCCGCTGTGAAAGTCGCCGGTGCAGTAGGGGACAAAGACGACCGTCCAGTTCAGGAACGGGTTGTCGGGGTTGTCGGGAGAGAAGATGCCCGAGCTACCGCTTCGGTCACCGGGCTTATTGGCGAAGTCGTTGAAGAACTGCGTCTCCGAGACGCTGGCGGGACTATTCATGCAGTTCGTGCTGGTGAAGCAGGCCCCGCCACCTTTGAGGTAGAGCAGGAGGTTTTGTCCGTCCGCCCCGACGCCGCGGCGGAACCCGAAGCCTGTCGCCGAGCCGTCGCGGCACCGCATCCCGATGTCACCGGGGGCACCGGGCATGGGGTTGGGACCGCGCGGCCCAACCCACCTCCACTGCCCGACGCTGACGGCGGCAAAGAGAGGGGCGTCATCAACTTCCGCCGCAGGCTCATCGGTGGGGACGGCGGGATCGCAAGCAGCAAGGGTGAGAGTGAGGCAGAGGCATCCAGCGAGACAAAGCAGGAGCGCGCGTACAGGGGAGGCTAGCATCGAGAGACGAAGGAGTAGAAGCTGGGAATCGGATAGGATCAGTGAGAGCGGCGGAAGATAGAGCAAGAGCCGCGCCGTGTCTAGCCTCGCGCCAAGTATCTTGCCCCATGCGGTACTGGATTTGGTCCATTCGCCCCGAGCATTACCCGGCGTTCGTCCGCACCGGCACGTTCGCCGTTCGCCGCGTGGGGCGCAAGGCCGCCGAAGAGATTCGCCCCGGCGACCGCATCCTGGCTTACCTCTCGGGGAGCCGCGCCGTCGCCGGGCTGTTCGAGGCGACGGGCGCGGCCTTCGAGGACCCGACGCCGCTCGTCCCCGGCGGGCACTACCGGCACCGCGTGCGCGTCCGCCCGCTCGTCGCGCTGAGCGAGGAGACGTGGGTGGGCTACGACGCCTTCGCCGGCAAGCTCGCCGTCCTCGACGAGTACGCCCACCTCAGCGACGCCGATCGGCAGTTCCGGGCCGTCGTGCAACGCGTCGTCCACCGGCTCCCGCCGGTCGACGGGAAGGTGCTCGAGTTCCTCGTCCGTGCCCGCGATGGGACCGACTTCGAGGCGGTGATGGCGGCCTACGAGCGGCTGCGGCAGGCGCGGGACGACGCGCCGATGCCCGAGGCCGTCCGCGAGCCGGACGCCGCCTACGGCGCGCCGATGCTGGCGGGCTGGGACCGCGCCGCTGCCCTCGAGCGGCTGATCGGCCGGGTGGAGGCGCGCGGATTCGTCTACCAGCCGTGGCAGGTGGCGGCCTACGTGACGGCGCTGCGGACCAAGCCGTTCGTGATTCTGGCCGGGATCACCGGCGTCGGCAAGAGCCGGCTCCCCGTGCTCGTGGCCGAGGCGACGGGCGGGGCGGCCCGGCTCATCCCCGTCCGGCCCGACTGGACCGACAGCGCCGAGGTGCTGGGCTACACCGACCTGCAAGGCGTCTTCCGGCCGGGTGCGCTCCTGGCCGCCGCCGCCGACGCGGCCGAGCGCCCGGGCCGGTACGCCGTGGCGGTGCTCGACGAGATGAACCTCGCCCGGCCC
This sequence comes from Rhodothermales bacterium, assembly GCA_038232975.1. Taxonomy (GTDB): domain Bacteria; phylum Bacteroidota; class Rhodothermia; order Rhodothermales; family JANQRZ01; genus JANQRZ01. The sequence continues at coordinate 3,275 of JBBSMV010000022.1, read as the reverse complement.
GAGCACTACCTCGCCGAGGTGCTCAGCCGGATCGAGGGCCGCCGCCCGGCCGAGCGGGGCGGGTTCGAGAGCGCGCCGCTGATCCCGGTGTCCGAGGTGCGGCTGCCGCCGAACCTCGGGATCGTCGGGACGGTGAACATGGACGAGAGCGCCTTCGGGTTCAGCCGCAAGGTGCTGGACCGGGCCTTCACGCTGGAGCTGTCGGACGTGGACCTCGGGCGATGGCACGCCGCAGCGGAGGCGGCCGAGGCGGAGGTGGCCGAGCCGTGGCCGGTCGCGGCGTGGTGGCCCCGCGCACTCACCCTCGGTGGGCTGGGCACGCTGCCGGAGGGCGAGGCGGAAACGGTCGCGCAGGTAGTCCGGGTGCTGGCCGAGGCCGACATGCTGCTCGCCCCAGCAGGGCTGGGGATCGGCTACCGGCTGCGCGACGAGGCGGCGCTCTTCGCGCTCCACGCCGCCGAGACCCCGGCCGCCTTCCGCACGCGGGGCGGGGCGGCGGTGGCCCCGCTCGACCTCGCCCTGTTCATGAAGCTGCTGCCGCGCCTCGCCGGCGGCAGCCGGAGCATCCGCCGCGCCCTCCTGGCCCTCCTCGGCTGGGCGACGGACGGCACCCCGCTCACGTCCGAGGACGACGCGCGCGAGGCCCTGGACGACTGGGACCGGCTCGGTCGCCCGTCGGCGCTGCCCGAGGCGCGCTATCCCCGCACCGCCGCCCGCCTCGCGCTGATGACCGAGCGCCTCCTCGCCGACGGCTTCGCGTCGTTCTGGGAGTGAAGAGAGGAGAGAGAGGAGAGAGAGGAGAGAGAGGAGAGAGAGGAGAGAGAGGAGAGAGAAAGAAAACCAGCCAAGTTAACGAGACAATCGCGCGCCGCGCCTGTAGGGGCGACCCCTTGTGGTCGCCCAAGGGATGGCTCCACCGTTCACCGTCATGCTGTTCTCGATCACGACGGACCGGATGCGGCTGACGTGGAGCGGCCCGGCCGCGTCGCTGGACGCCACGGCACCGCCCGGTCGGCTCGCGGTGCAGGCGCTACGTGCAGGAGCCGTGCAGGAGGTCGCGCTTGAGGGCGAGCCTGTGGGCACCGAAGCCGTGCTTCGGCTGGCCGAGCAGACGCCGTACCGCCTGTTCGTGACGAGCCGGTCCGGCGAGCCGGTCGAGGTGCGGCACCGCGATCCGGTCGTAACGGGCGGGCTGGAGCAGGGCGACGAGGGGCGCGTCGTGGCCGGGACCGTGGACTTCGGCGGGCAGGTCGGGCGGAGCCGCTTCGTCGTGGCCGTCGGCGGGACCGAGGAGGTGGCCTTCGAGGTGGACGTGTTTCCAACGAAGGTGTCGTTTGCCGACGTGGAGCGGATGCGGGCCGAGATAGACGAGGCGCTCGCGGGGCTGGCCTTCGAGTACCTCCGGGCGACGCAGGCATTTGCGGTCGAAGCGGTCTCGGTGCCGCGCCGGGCGACGTGGCTGACGCTGCTGCGCCGCGCGCTCCCCGGCCTCGAAGCGGCGCTCGGGCAGGTCGCCGCGCGGCCGCACCGGGACCTGCGGCGCGAGGTCTCGCCCGTCCGCGCCGAGTGCGTGCAGCGGCCCGACGCCTCGGTGCGGCGGGCCGTCCGGCAGGGGCGCGGCGGCGGGGGAAGGCACCGACTTCCGACGGGGCTGCCGGTCCGGGCGGTCCTCCCGGCGCGCCGCGCGGAGGTCACGCTCGACACGCCGGAGCACCGCTGGCTCCGCGCCCGCCTCGCCGCGGCCCGCCGCACGCTCGCCGCGCTTCACGCCGACGAGGCTCGTCGTCCGCGCTCGGCCCGCTGCCGCCGCGTCCTCGCCGAGCTGGACGACACCGAGCTTCGCCTCGGCCGGCTGCTCCGCCTCGCGCCGCTCGCGGCAGCGTCGCCCGGCCCCCCGCCCGGCCCGACGCCGCGCCTGCTGACGGCCCCCGGCTACGCCGAGGCCCACGCCGCCTGCCGCGTGCTTGACCTTAGCCTCGCGCTCGCCGCCGGGCCGGTCCCGCACGCGACGAAGGACCTCCACCTGCTCTACGAGCTGTGGGCCTACCTCACGCTCGTCTGCGCCGTCTCCGAGATGCTCGGGCAGCCCGTGCCGGCCTCGGCGTTTTTCCGCGCTGAGCACCAGGGGGTCCGGTTCCTGCTGCGGCGCGGGCGGCGGCACGGCGTCGCCTTCGAGCGGGACGGGCGGCGGGTGCGCCTCGCCTACAACCCGCGCTTCTCTGCCCGCCTCGGCCTCCTGGCGCAGCGGCCGGACGTCCTGCTGAGCATCGAGACCGGAGATCGGACGAGCCACTTTGTGCTCGACGCCAAGTACCGCCGCGACGACAGCCCAGGCTATGTCCGCCGCTTCGGCGCGCCGGGCCCGCCCGAGGATGCCCTCGGCGACCTCCACCGCTACCGCGACGCGATCATCGAGGCGGGGGGCGAGCGCGCCATCGCGGAGGCCGTCGCGCTCTATCCCTTCCGGGCCGGGCCGGACTTTGCCGGGAGCCGGCTGTGGACGGCGACGGAGCGGATCGGCGTCGGCGCGGTCCCGCTCGTGCCGGGCGAGACGAGCTGGCTCGAGCGGTGGCTGCGCCGCGTACTCGGCACGGCGGAGTAAGGCGTGCAACGCGAGGCTAGCTCTGCTGAACAGGAAGCGTAGAGCCTTTGATCGTCTTATGGTTTGGCAGCGTCATCGGGGTCCGTGTGCCCTCCTCGCTCTCTCGCACCAGCGCTACGTGGTTCCCCTCACGCACCACCTCGAAGCCGAGGATCGCAAGGGCTTTCAAAACGCGGGCGAGCGGAGCATCACGAGGGAACCGATCCGACATCAAGCTGCCAGTTCAGCTTCCGCAATGAACACTTCAAGCACTGGGCTCTCATCGTCATCAAGCACCTCGGCCCCGAAGGTCTCAACGTGGAAGGCGACCGCGCTCCGAGCATCGGCTAGCGCTTCTTCGTAGGTGTCGCCTTGCCCGGCCACAGCCCCGCGAATGCCGATCGGGTAAGCGACGTAGCCGTCGGAGTGCTTCTCGACGATGATCTTGACGTGCTTGGTCATAGCGGGTAGCGCGGGTGGCGGGTAGCGCGGGTGGGACCGAAGGTACGCTGTGGGATCTTCCCGGTTCACCACGGGCGTGAGGCGCTATAACAGCAACTGTGTTGGAAGTCAAGCTACGACGGCGATCTTTGTCTCCCAAGCCGCCCCGTCACGCACCATCGCGTTGCAAGTGACCAGCAGCTTCCGCATGCACGCCACCAGCGCTACCGGGCGTCCGTCCGCCCGCCCCTTC
>JBBSMV010000021.1:0-17858 GCA_038232975.1 Rhodothermales bacterium | reverse complement strand
GATCGCCGGCGAGTGGCTCCGCACCGAGCAGATCAACGCCGACCTCGCCCTCGGGCAGGCCCGCGACCTCATCGCCGCCGCGCGGGCCGACCTCGAAGCCCGCGCCGCCCGCCTCGAGGCGGTGCAGGCGTACAACGTCGCCGTGCTCCGGCTCCTCCACGCCGCCGGGGTCCTCGCCGAGCGCGCCGAGCGCGGCACGCTGTTTGAAATGGATACGAGCGCGCCGTAGCCCTCCGTTCTCACCCCGCACGCGGCGCTTTGCCGCTTTCCCGCCCGACACCCTGCTCCCGATGCTGCACAGACTCCCGCTCCTCTTCTTCGCCCTCCTCCTCGCCGTCCCCGCCCAGGCCCAGTCCGGCGAGATCGAGCAGATGCTCCGCCAGCGCGACGCCGAGATCAAGTCCATCCTCGGCGACGGCCGGAGCGTGAGCGACGCCCAGCGCGACCGGCTCCGCGCCGTCGTCAACGACGTGATCGACTTCGAGGCGATGGCCCGGCAGGCCCTCGGGCCGTACTGGGGCGACCTCTCGGCCGCCCAGCGCGCGCGCTTCGCCGAGGACTTCGGCGGCGTCATCCGCGCTCAGTCCCTGGCCGACCTCGACCTCTACCGCGCCCGCGTCACCTACGGCGAGATAGATGTGGACGGCCCCAGAGCCACCGCCCACACGACCGCCCGCTCCGGCGATGTGAACGCGGCCGTCGTCTACGCCCTCGCCCGCAAAGACGGCCGGTGGGTCGTCACCGACATCGTGATCGACGACGTCAGCACGGTCGGGGGCTACGCGACCTCATTCCAGCGCGTGATGAAGCGCCAGGGCATCGAGGAGGGCTACGAGACGCTCATGGCGAGTCTCCGCAAGCGCCTCGCGCGCGGCTGAGCTGCCGCTTTCTGCGTCTGGTAGGGGCGACCGGCCGGTCGCCCCTACTGTTTCGTGGCGAGGTTCCACAGGAACGCCACCTCCGGCCGCACCGCCACGAACGCCAGCGCCCACGCGGCGGCACCGAGCGCGAGCGGCGCGCCCAGCCCGCGCACGAGCGCGCGCGGCATCGGCACCCGCGTCACCCGGCCGAAGTCGTAGAGCATCCGCGCCGCCGCCACGGCCTCGGCCAGCCCCCACGCCGCCAGCAGGAGCGGGACCCACCGGATCGGCTCCGGCTGCACCGCGACTAGCACCGCGCCGACCGCCAGCACCAGCACCGGCCACCGGCTCCACACCGCCAGCACGAGCGCCTGCACCGGCCGGACGCGGTAGCGCCGCCCCGAGAGCGCCAGCATCCACAGCATGTTCAGCAGCAGCCACACCCCGTAGCCGACCCCGACGAGCAGCACGATCACGAGCGGGGTCCCGATCAGCCCGAGCACGCGCGCCTCGGCCTCCGGGCGCACCCCTGCCAGCAGCGCCTCGAGCACGTCCGTCTCGGCCGCCGCCCGGAGCACGACCGCCCCGAGCACCCCAGCCGCAAGGGCGAGCACGACCGCCAGCCCGAAGCCGGCCCAGGCCTCGCCCGTCCGGCCGCGCTGAAGCGCCTCGTGGTAGTACGCGTGCCGGGTGAAGTAGCGCGGGACGAGCTGCCGGAAGCGCGGCGCGAAGGCCATCATCAGCGCCAGCGCCAGCACCAGCAGCCATAGGGTCAAGATGAACGTCGGCGTGCTCTCGCGCGCCGCCGGCTCGGGTCCGGCGTCGAAGGCGAAGACGCGCTGCCGCCCGGTGTAGAACCCGGTCAGCACCTCGAGCGCCGGGCGCGGCGTGTCGTCGTCCCGGACCAGCCCGTAGGCCGCCTCGACGCCGTCGCGCCAGGCGTAGACGAAGACGGCGGCCGGCGGCGGCTCCAGCGACAGCAGGTCGCCCAGCCCGTCTTCGAGAAACCGCGCCTGCGCCGCCGCCGAGCGCGGCGTCCGGTAGCCGCCCTCGGTCCGGTCGTCCACTGGTGCGCCGAAGCTGCCGATCCCGACCGGCGTCTCGTGCGCCGCACGCCACCGGCGGACGAGGGCCAGCGGCTCGTGCCCGCGCGCGTCGAGCAGGACGAAGTCCACCTCGGTGGAGCACACGTCGTCCTCGATGAAGTGGGAGAGGTAATACGTCCGCGCACCCGGCAGCCCCGCGCTGCGGACGCGCTCGGCGAGGGCCTCGAAGTAGGCGCAGGCCGCCGGGTCGCTCGTGTCGGCGAAGCCGGCGAGGCCGAAGGACCGGGCCGACGGGTGCTCCGACGCGAGGTCGAGCGCCGCTTGCAGCTCCCGCTCGGCGAAGGCGAGCGTGTCGGCGAGCCGGGCGGCCGGGAGGTCGGCCAGGGGCAGGTCCTGGTAGACCCGCATCCCGAAGAGGTCGGCCGCCCGCAGGAGGGGGGCGCGCGTGACGAGGTCCGTCCGCACCGCCTCGACGCCGGCCTCGCGCATAGCCCCCAGGTCGCGCAGCGCCGCGCCGAGGTCCTCCGGCTGCCACCACACGACGCCCTCGACGACGCCGGGCGCGCCGAGGCTGTCCGCCGGCTGCGCCGCAGCGGGACCGATGAGAAAGCCCAGGAGCAGGAAGAGGAGCGGAGAGAGGGGCATCGAGAGAAAAGCTCGGCAGGCAGCGGCGCGGCAGGCGCAAGGTAGCACCCGCCGGGTGTCGTGGTCCACCGCTCCGACCGCCGCTAGCGGTCCGGCTCGCCCAGCGCGGCGGCGACGCGCTCGCGCAGCCCGGCCAGCCGCTCCACCGGTTCGTTGCTGAAGACGAGCCGGACGAAGCGGTCCCCGTTGGTCTCGCCCCAGTCCCGCATCGGCGTCGCCGCGACGCCGTGCGCCAGCAGCCGCTCCGACGCCTCGAACGAACCGAGGCCGAGCTGGGCCATGTCGAGGAGCTGCGACCAGCCGCCAGCCGCCGGGATCATGGCATAGCCGCCGAGCTGCGCTGTCACCGTGTCCCGTCGCCGCTCCCACTCGGCGAGGCACCGCCGGAAGTCGGCCTCCGGCTCGCTCAGCGCGGCGAGCGCCCCCGGCTGCGCGATGCCCGTCGGCGTGACGGCGTTGTAGATGTGGACGCGGGCGACGTCCTCGATGACGGGCTGAGGCGCTACGACCCAGCCGACGCGCCACCCGATCATGCGGACCTCCTTCGAGACGGAGCCGACGGTGACGGTCCGCCCGGCCATGCCCGGCAGCCCGGCCGGGTGGATGACCGTTCGCCCGTCGAAGAGAATCCGCTCCATCGCCGCGTTGTAGAGCAGCCACAGGTCGCGCGCGCGGCAGAGGTCGGCCACGGCCTCCCACTCCTCGGCATTCAGGACGGCTCCCGACGGCATCGAGGGGTTCATCAGGAAGAGGACGCGGGTGCGCTCCGTCACCGCGTCTCGGAGCGCGTCGAGGTCGAGCCGCCACACCGCGCCATCCCTGGCACTCGTGTCCTCCACAAACGGGACGAGCCGCGTCGTGCAGCCCGCGAGCCGGGCGCGGTAGACCATCCCGGCATACGTCGGGTCGGTGAGCACCACCTCGTCGCCGGGGTCGGTGAGCGCGAGGAGCGCGTCGAGCATCCCCTCGGTCGCGCCGCAGGTGATGACCACGTTGCCCGCGTCGAAGCCGGTCCCGGCGTCCCGGTTGATGCGCCCGGCGACGGCCTCGCGGAGGTCTACGTTCCCGACGAACGGGAGGTAGCTGTTGGCCTCGTCCGTGCCGACGGCGGCGCGCGTCGCGGCGACGGCAGCGGCGGGCGGCGCGAGGTCCGTGTCGAGGTTTTCGAGCCGGAGCACACGCGCATCGTTCCCGGCAGCGGCGGCGACGCGGTCTATCGAGAAGCCGGGAATCCCGGCGAGGCGCTGGACGGGCATGGCGGTAATAAAGCGGGGCCGAGCGCAATGGCCCGGCCCCGCGCTAAACGGCAGGACGGTGCGACCTAGACGTTCTCGTTGGCCGGGATCGGGAACTGCACGAACACGTCGTCACCTGGGCGGTCGATGGGCAGCGTGCCGAGGCGGTCGTAGCGGCGGACGTCGATCCAGCGGTGGCCCTCGCCGTAGAGCTCGTAGCGGCGCTGCCGGAGCATCTCGTCGATCAGCCCGCCCTGCGACGTGTCCTCGTCGTCCTCGTCGCCGTAGTCGTCGAGGCCGGCGGCGTTGCGGATCCGGTTGAGGTCGTCTATGGCGGTCTCGAGGTTGCCGAGTTGGATGTTGGCCTCGGCGCGGAGCAGGAGCAGCTCGGCGTTGCGGATGATCGGGATGGGGGCCGTAGGCGAGTCGTAGACGGCGAAGCCGTAGCTACCGCTGAGGTCGTCGAGGGACGCCGGGTTGGGATCACCGTCGTCGTTGACCCGGAACTCAGCCTTCTCATCCACCCGCGTGTCCCCCTCTTCCGCATTGGAGATGAAGCTCGGGTGGACGATGATCGCATCCCCCGCCGAGTTCTGCGGGTCGAGGAACACCGGGTTGGTGAGGTCGCTGCCGCCCGTCGAGAAGAGGTGGTAGGCCCCGGCGGTGAGGTCTTCGTCTTCATCGATGAACGAGCCGCCGAGGGCATCGAGCACGCCCTGCCAGTCTTCCCGGTAGGCATCAATGCGAGCCGCGAGCGCCCGGTTGAACTGCCGGAAGTCCTCGATGCTGGAGTCGTCCGTCGCGCCGTCTACGTTGATCGAGGTCGGGAAGAAGAAGTCTCCGTCGGCGTCCTGCCCGAGTTGCCCGTTCGCGTCGTCGAGCATCTGCGCGAGGCGGTCCAGGACGGCCTGCCGCCCGGTGACGAGCGGAGCTACCTGATCGAGGGGACACACGTCGATGCGGATACCGGCCTCGTAGGTGAGGTTGCTGTTCATCAGCAGCTCGTAGGCGATCCAGGTGTTAGCGAACCCGCGCGCGACCGTCTTCGCCTCTTCCGACAGGTCCGCCGTCGTCACGTCGAGCGCCTGGAGCATCGTGCAGGCGTTGCGGACGGCCGCGTAGCGCGCTGCCCACGGCCGGGTCGTGTAGAACGAGTTGTTGTCGAGGATCGACGTGGACTTGCCGAGGAGGTCGCCGGTGAGGCGGGGGTCCGCCGACGAGAACCGCCAGTACTCCCGGCCGATCACGCTCACGTCGTTGAAGTAGAGGTTGAGGTCCACGCGCGCCTGGGCCTCGACGCCGACAGCGAGGTTGGCGATCTGGCTCTGCGTGGCGTCCAGGAGGATGCCGTCCAGGCTGGGACCGTTGGGGTCCACCGGGTTGTTCGGCTCGAAGAGGTCGCAGCCGGAGGCCGCGACGAGCGCCGCCAGCAAGAGGGCGGCCACGCCCCGGCGCGTCATGAGGAGGAAGGTCTGCATAGTGTTCAGCATGGGAGCGGGGGTTAGAGGCCGACGTTGACGTGGAAGAGGAAGCTCCGCGAGGCCGGGAACGGCGTCACCTCGACGCCGGAGGCGACCGGCTGGTCGGCGAAGTTGTTGACCTCGGGGTCGTAGCTCTTGTAGGGCGTGATGGTGAACAGGTTATTCGCCGAGAAGCCCACGCGGAGCTGCCGGACGCGCTGCCCCACCGCCGCGCCGAGGAGCTCCGTCGGGACGTCGTAGTACAGCCCCACCTCGCGGAGCTTGAAGTAGGAAGCGTCCTGGACGAAGTTCCGGGCGGTCACGCCGAGCTGCGCCGTCCGCACGTCCCCGGCGAAGTCGGTGACGGTGCAGAACTGCGCCCCGTCGCGCGGGTCGCAGTCGAGGGCGATGATGGAGCTGCCCTCGCCGTTGCCCAGGCGGTCCTGGAGGTCCTGGAACGGCGAGGTCCCCGTCTCGGGGTTGATCTCCTCGCTGACCAGGCGGGTGTAGGTCCCCGTGTCGAAAAAGTCCGGCGAGGTGCCGCCGAGGTCGAAGAGCAGCTCGGAGAGGTTGATGTTGTCGCCGCCTTTCTTCCAGTGCCCGAAGACCGTCAGCGTGAGGCGCTTGGCGAAATGGAAGTCGTTGTAGAACGACATCTGGAAGTCCGGCGCGGCATCCCCGAGTTGGAACGTACCGTCCGAGGTTCCGTCGCCGTCGGTGTCGTCGATGCCGATGATCTGGGTGGGGCTTTGGCCCTCCTCGATCTGGATCAGCCCGAGCGTGGCCCCGAAGCCGCCGCCGAGGGCGGCGAAGGCCGGCACGTCGAGCCGGGTGACCTCGGCGGTGTTGGTCCAGAAGCTGGTCCGGCTCGTCCAGCGGAAGCGCGGGGTGTTGACCGGCAGCAGCGTCAAGCCGGCCTCGAAGCCAACGTTTCGGAGCTCGCCGCCGTTGAACGTCTCGAAGCCAAAGCCGGTCGAGTTCGGGACCTGCCGGGTGAGCAGCAGGTCGGTGATCGTCTTGACGTAGCCGGTGAGCTCGAGGTTGACGCGGCCGTCGAGCGCCGAGACGTCGAGGCCGCCTTCGATCTCGCGCGCCCGCTCGGGCTGCACGTCCTCGAAGCCGCGCTGGGGGTTGATCGTGATGCCGGTGATCCCGCCGATGGCGAGCGGCCCGAACGTGGTGTAGCGCGAGCCGAACGGGGCCGTGTTGCCGGTCTCGCCGTAGGCCGCGCGGAGCTTGAGCTGGTCCACCTGCGGGACGGTCCAGAAGTCGAACTCCGCGATGTTCACCGCGAGCGACGCCTTCGGGAAGGCGTAGTACGTGTCGGGGTCGCCGTTGAGCGAGGAGCGGTCGGCGCGGAGGCCGACCGTGCCGATGAGCCGGTCCGCCCAGTTGACCTCTTCCTGGGCGTAGAGGGCGCGGTCCTGCCGGAAGAACCGGGTCTGGTTCGTGTTGACCGAGTTGGCCTGGTCCACGTTCTCCTGCCCGCCGATGAGGCCCTGGGCCACGGTGACCTGGGTGTCCCGGTCCTCGTTGGCCCCCGTGAAGCCGCCCTGGGTGGTGAAGAAGAGCTCGTTGTCCGGGAGCGAGAACGCGTGGACGAGCGAGCCGCGCCAGTTGTAGTTGAGGTTGGCCGTCTTGCCGAGCACCGAGGTCCCGGCCTGGCCGTCGCCCGGCTCGAACTGGAGGATCTCGGGGAAGTACAGCTTGCTCTCGAGGTCGAAGAAGTCGGCCCCGGCCTCGGCGACGAGCTTCACCGTCTGGGCCTCGGTCTGGAAGAGGTCGAGGCCGAGGCGGCCCGAGGTGATGAAGCGGTTGGTGGTCTCGCCGATGTCCGAGAGGTCGCGCGTCTGGAGCGGGTTCGACGAGTTGAAGGGGTTCGCCGGGAAGTTGCCCTCCGGGTCCGGCGTGAGGTTCACGAAGTTGGGCGTGAACGCGAGCGCGACGCCGTAGGAGGTGCCGGTGTTGTCGTTGCCGGTGATCCCGCGCCGGGCGTCGCTGCGGACGTAGTTCGTCGTGATGTCCATGTCGGCGATCCCGCTGAGCCGGTGGGCGACGTTGGCCCGGAGGGACTGCTTCTCGTAGCCCGTGTTCTCGATGATGCCGCCGTCGTCCTTGACGAGGCCGGAGAGGTAGAACTGCGTGCGGTCGCTGCCGCCGGAGACGGAGAGGCTCGTCGTCGAGAGGACGCCTTCGTTGCCGTAGAGCTGCTCCTCGAGGTCGATCTTGCCGTTCCGGTTGAAGAGGTTGGTCACTTGCTCCTTCTTCGCTAGGGCAGCCTCCACCTGCTCGGGCGTGGCGTCCGGGGCCGGGTCCGGGGCGTAGATGCTCAGCGCCTGCGACAGCGTGTAGTCCGGGCTGCCGAGCTTGTTGGCAATCGTCGTAAAGCCGACGCTCTGGGAAAAGCTCACGCCCAGCCCGCTCCCGGCCTGCCCCTTCTTCGTCGTGATGATGACGACGCCGTTGGAGGCGCGCGAGCCGTAGATCGCCGCCGCGCTCGCGCCCTTGAGGATCTCGATGGACTCGATGTCCTCCGGGTTGAGGTCGGCGATGCGGTTGACGGGGTTGTCCTGGCTCGAGGCGTTGCCGCCGGCCGCCGCCTGCGTCACGGCATTGATCCCGTTCTGGATGGCCGCGTTGGAGGCGATCACGCCGTCGACGACGAAGAGCGGCTGGCTCTCGCCGTTGATGGTGTTGATGCCGCGGAGCTTGACCGAGATGCCGCCGCCCGGTGCCCCGGTGTACGACGTAATCACACCGCCAGTGATCTTCCCGGAGAGCGCCCCGTCGAGGGTCTGGTTGGTCGTCGTCCCGGCGAGCTCGCGCGCCGAGATGGTCTCGACGGAGTTGGCGAGGTTCTGCCGCTTCACCGACGAGGCGAGGCCGGTGACCACGACCTCGTCGAGGCCGAGCAGGTCCTCTTGCATCTGCACGTCGAGGACCGCCTGCTCCGGCGGGACGTCGATCTCCTGGTCCCGGTAGCCGATGAAGGAGAAGACGAGCGTCCGGTTGCCGGCCGGAAGCGCCAGCCGGTAGCGGCCGTCGGCCCCGGTGATCGTCCCAATCTGCGTAGCCTGGACGAGGATGTTGACGCCGGGGATCGGCTCGCCGGTATCGCTGTCCGTGACGGTGCCGCGCACCTCGGTGGTCTGGGCGAGCGCGGTGAGCGGTCCGAGCAGGAACAGGGCAATCGCACAGATCGCCCAGGGGTATCGTGGGTGCATGGGTGGGCCTCGTTCGATGGTGGAGTGGGCAACGACCGACTCGCCGCGTCCCGCCGGGAGTCACAGCAAAGGTAGCGAGTACGAGGCAAACGCGCCCTGTAAAAAGTACCACTCTTAGATTTGCGCTCGACTCTCACACCCTACACATGCACTGGCCTCCACACATACACTGACCTGTCTCCCGACTTCGAGTAATACTCACGTGCGGCTAGAGCGGGTAGGTCTGCCCGCAGTCGTAGGACGCAGTCGTAGGACAGGGCGTGCCCTGTCCTGCCGCGTGGCACGCTGCGCGGACACGGCACGCCGCGTCCCTACGGCCCGTGTTACAGTCGGCGTCATACGGATCAACCGGGTGGGGTATAGGAGGCGGCGGTCGGGAGCATGGGGGTGTGAGGGCGGAGCGCTCCACCCAACCGTGTCCGCTTTCCCCCCGAGCGCGAAGCACGCTAGAGGCTCAGCCGGTCGCGGAGCTCGCGGGAGCGGCTGCGGCTGGCGATCACCTCGTGCCCGCTGCTCAGCACCAGCTTGTAGCGCCCGCTGAACCACGGGATCATCTCGCGGATGTGCCCGAGCTGCACGATCGCCGAGCGGTGGACCCGCAGGAACTGCTGGGGGTCGAGCCGCCGCTCGAGCGCGTCGAGGGTGTGGGAGACGATGTGGCGGCCGGACGTCGGCCGGCCGGCGGCGCGCGCGTCGTCCGGGAGCACGTAGAGCCGGGTGATCCCGTCCTCGACCTCGGCCGAGAGCAGCCGCTCGACGGGGACGATCACGAGGCGGTCCGAGCCGGGGATCGAGAGGTGCCGGAGGTAGTCCTCGCCGGGCGTCGGCGCGGCCCCGACCTGCCGGTCGAGGTATTCGAGCAGCTCGCCGAGGCGGTCGTCCCCGTCGCGCCGCGCGCCGGCGGTCAGCTTCTCAGCGCGCGCGACGGCGAGGGCGAGGCGGTCCTGCTGGACCGGCTTGAGGAGGTAGTCCACGGCGCTCGCCTCGAAGGCGCGGAGGGCGTAGGCGTCGTGCGCCGTCGTGAAGACGACCACCGGGCGGTGCTCCGGGGAGAGCCGGTCGAGCACGTCGAACCCGTCGAGGCCCGGCATCTGGATGTCGAGCAGCACGAGGTCCACGCCGCCGGCCTCCAGCCGTTCGAGCGCCTCGACCCCGTCGGCTGCCTCGCCGACGACCTCGAGGCGGCCTTCTTTCTCGAAGGGCTTGAGCAGGCGGGCCAGGCGGCTGCGCGCCGGGGCCTCGTCGTCTACGATCAGGGTGCGGAGCATGGAGGCGTGATTCGTGAGGCGTGATTCGTGAGGCGTGAGGGTGCTGGGGTCGCGGACGTGCTAGAAGGGAACAGAGTCGGTAGAACCCGGAGCTTCTGCTGCTGTCGCGTAAGACGCGGGCGGTTCCCGTAGGGTATTTCCGCGTTGCTGGGGGATCACCGTGAGCAGGAGGCGGATGATGCTCGTGAGCAGGGCGAGGCGGTGAGCATGAACCTCGTCGCCGAGCAGGTGGCGGGCTTTAAAGTACCAGTCGCGGCTCTCTCTGGCCGAGCCGAGGGCGTACTCGTAGAAGCGCGCCCGGTCACGCCCCGTGCCGCGCGAGTAGCCTTCAGCAACGTTCGCGCTGATCGAACCGAGCGAGCGGTAGAGCTGATCGGCAAGGCTTCGGGTCCGCCGGTCTTTGATCAGCTTCGTCACATCGTGCCACCCCACGTCCGCCGCAAACAGGGCCAGTTGGTAGACCTCCATCCGCCACAGCCTGTCTTGCCGTATCGCCTCCGGCACTTCCTCCATCCATGCTTTAAGCGTCATCATACCTCTTCTGAATGATTGTCGCAACGGTCCTTGCCCCTCCACGCAACACGGATCACGAATCACGAATCGCGTCTCCCACCGGAATCAGCAGGCGCGCCGTCGTTCCCGTCTCGGCGTCGCTGGAGAGGCGCAGGAGGTCGCCCCGGCCGTAGAGCTGCTCCAGGCGCGCCGCCACGTTGCGCAGGCCGATCCCGAAGAACTCCGGCGGCGCGGCGGCCTCGCCCGGCACGTCGGCCAGCCCGTCGCCGCTGCCGAAGAGCGCGGGGATGCCGAGGCCGGTGTCGGTCACGCACACCTCGGCGCGGTCGCCCGAGCGGCGGCTGGCGAGCCTCAGCGTCCCGCCGCCGCGCTTGCGCTCGAGGCCGTGCTTGACGGCGTTCTCGACGAGCGTCTGCACGGCGAAGGCGGGCACGGGCAGGTCGTCGAGCGCCGGGTCCCAGTCGCGCTCGATGCGGAGCTTATCGCCAAAGCGGGCCTGCTCGATGGCGAGGTAGTCTTCGACGAGCCGAGCCTCGTCGGCGAGCGGGACGAAGGTCCGGCTGCCGGTCTGGAGGATGTAGCGGAAGATGCGCGCCAGGCGCTCGACGGTCCCCTCGGCCTGGCGCGGGTTCTCCTCGATGAGCGCGGCAATGGTGTTGAGCGTGTTGAAGAGGAAGTGCGGGTTGATCTGCGCCCGGAGCGCGGCGAGCTGGGCCTCGGCGCTCTGCCGCACGAGCGCCTTCTCGCGCTCGATGAGGGCGAGGCGCTCGGCGGCGAGAGCGAGCTGGCCGCAGAGCGAGCGCAGCACGGCCACGTCCTCGAGGTTGTAGACCGCCCGTCGCCGCGCCTTCTGCCCGAGCACGAGCAGCCCCGCCGGGTCGGTCTCGCCGCCGGCCACGGGTACCGCGAGCGCGACACCGTGGCGTCGCAGCAGGGCGTCGTCCTCCGCGCCCAGCGCGCTCTCGTCGAGCTCGGCGTTGCGCGCCCACACCGTCCCGGCGCGCTGAATCCGGTCCCACACCTGCCGCAGGTCAGCCTCGGTGAAGTACGGCGGGTCGGGGTGATAGGTCGCCCGAATCCAGGCGGTCCCGGCGTCGGCCTCGGCGGCGGCCGGGTCGCGCAGGAAGAGGACCGCCGAGCGCGACCCGAGGGCCTCGCCGACCGTCTGCACGGTCTCCTGCGCGAGGCGGTAGGCGTCGAGGATCAGCCGCATCCGCTCGCTGAAGGCCCGGAGCTGCGCCCGCGCCCGCTGGCGCTCGGTCACGAACCACGTCGCGGCATAGCGGCGCAGCACACGCGCGCCCCGCTCGGCGACGACCATCAGGAAGATGACGTACAGCCCGGCCACCACCGAGTGCGGCCACCCGCCGAGGCGCGGCAGCGCCCGCTCGACGAGCACCAGGCCGCCGACGACGACGAAGAACGCCGCCCCGAAGACTGCCAGGTACGCCAGCGCCCGCGTCACGACGGCGTCGGCCCGCCCATGCCGGAGCGTGGCGACCGAGGCCAGCCCGACCGGGGCCAGCGAGAGCAGCTGGATCAGCACGATCAGCCCGCCGACCGTCGCGTCCGAGACGGCCCCCGGCAGCGGCACGATGCCGTAGACCGACAGCGCCCCGAGCGCGGCCAGCAGGAACACGGCCGCGCTCCCGGCCCGGCTCCACGCCGTCGAGGCCGGCACGTCGTCGCGCTCCCGCGCCTCGTCCGGCCCCGCCACCAGCGTCAGCCCCGTCGCCGCCGCGACGGAGCAGCAGACGTAGAACAGGATCGGCGCGATCAGCGCGTCGAGCGAGAGCGGCCCGACCGACCGACCGAGCACCGCGCCGAGCACCGCCGCGCCGAGCACGAGCGCCGGGAGGTAGACCGCCGCCACGAGCAGCCGGGTGCGGAGCCGGGCCACGTCGGCCAGGACGTGGTGCAGCAGCAGCGCCGGGAACAGCACCCAGCCGCCGAGCGCCAGCAGCGTCACGGCCTGGAAGAAGGTCGCATAAGCCCCACCCATCGGCGGCCCGGCGAACGTCAGGCTCAGCAGGCGGACGAAGTTGCCGAACACCCACAGCGCCGCCGCCGCAAACAGCGCGAACGACCGCCGGGCGCGGGGCGACCGCCCCACGAGCGGCGCGACGATCACCAGCCCGAGCAGGTGCAGGAACGCCGCCAGCGCGAACCCCCACAGCGACGCCTGCCACAGCACCCCGCCGAGCGGGTAGAGGAACGTCGGGTAGCGCGAGATCGGAATCTCGAACGACTGGAGCCGGTCGCCCTGCACCACGTCGTAGACGAGCACATCGCCCGGCGCGACGCCTTCGACGGCGCGCTTGAGGTCCTCGGCCGAGAAGAACTGCTGGAACTCGAACTGGTAGAGCACGGCCCCCTGCCGCAGGCCGGCGGTGTAGGCCGTCCCGCCCGGATAGACGTAGGCCGCGACGATCTCGCCGTCGCGGTCCTGCCACTGCACCCAGTCGAACCCGCGCGGGGCCGAGGCACCCGGGGCCTCGCCCGTCACGCGCGCAATCGTCCACCAGTCCGCCGCGAGCCGCCCCAGCATCAGGAGCGACACCAGCGGCACGAGCACGACGACGACCCGCAGCGCAACCGACCGATCTCGAAAAGCCATAGGCAGGGCGAACCGTGTGAGCGGGAATACCGTGCGAGCGGGAATAAGGTAGGCAAATCAGCGTGTCAGAGGACGGGGTGTCGGTGGTCAGTGGGCAGTGGACGGTAGCCCGGAGCGCAACGGCCTCGGTAATTTCGATGGTTTTCTTTCCTCCCATCCTCCCATCCTCCCCGTGCCCCTCCTCGACACCCACGCCCACGTCTACCTCGACCGCTTCGACGCCGACCGCGAGGCCGTCGTCGAGCGCGCGAAGGCAGCGGGCGTCACCGCCGTCGTGCTGCCGGCGATTGATCTTCCCTCGATCCGGGCCGCGCTCGATCTGTGCGAGCGCTACCCCGGCTTCTTCTGGGCGATGGCGGCGCTCCACCCCTCCGAGGTGAAGGACGCGACGGACGCCGACTTCGAGGCCGTCCGCGCCTTCTGCGACCGCCCCGAGGTCGCCGCCGTGGGCGAGAGCGGGCTGGACTACTACTGGGACCGCTCGTTCAACCCGAAGCAGCAGGACCTCCTGCACCGCCACGCCCGCCTCGCCGCCGAGCGCGACCTCCCGCTCGTGCTCCACAACCGCGACCAGAAAGGCAGCGAGGCGTCGTCGCGCGACCTCGTGGCGATCCTACGCGACGTTAAGGCCCAGCCTGGCGGTGAGCGGCTGCGCGGCGTCTTCCACTGCTTCGGCGGCCCGGTGTGGCTGGCCGACGAGGTGCTCGACCTCGGCTTTCACGTCGGCCTCGGCGGGACGCTCACGTTCAAGAACGGCGGCGTGCCGGAGGCCGTCGAGGCCGTGCCGCTGGAGCGGATCGTGCTCGAGACCGACGCGCCCTACCTCGCGCCCGCGCCGCACCGGGGCACACGCAACGAGCCGGCCTACGTCCGCCTCGTCGCCGAGACGCTGGCCGGGGTGAAAGGCATCTCCGTCGCGGAGGTCGAGGCGGTGACGACGGCGAACGCCCGGGCGCTGTTCGGCCTGCCGGTGCCCGGGTGACGACTTCGGAGAGGGTCACTACCGCACGGTCAAGCTGCTTGACTTCCGCGGCATCGCGCTAACCTCGACGGCACGGCCCGCTACCTCTCGCCGACCGTCTTCGTCGAGGTCGACGCGTTCGTCAACCGCATCGGCCGCTACATCTTCGCCCGGCCGACGGACGAGACCGATCCCGCCTCCGGCCTGTTCGTCTACGACTACGACCAGGCCGACGCCCGGCTCGTCGGCGGCGAGGCGCGCGTGGACCTCCACCCCGCGTTCGCCCACGGCTTCGGGCTCCACCTCACGGGCGACCTGACGGAGGGGAAGAACCTGGAGACGGACGAGGGCCTGCCGTCCATCCCGCCGGCCCGCGTCCGCACCGCGCTCGAATACCGCAGCGCCGCGCTCGGCGCGGCCCGCGACGTGAGCGTCCGCCTCGGCCCGACGTTCGTCGCCCAAGGCGAGCCGTTCGAGGCGGCCATCGGGGCGGAAGGGGAGAGCGGCGAGGAGGCGGGCGCGTTGGGCGAGACGGGGGCCTCCACCGCGTGGGAGGCGTCGGCGACGGCCACCTTCCAGCTCGGCAGCGTCGCGCTGACGCCGGTGCTGTCCGTCGAGAATCTCTTCGATGCGGAGTACGTGGACCCGCTCAGCCGGCTGCGCGTCTACGGCGTCGCCGCGCCGAGCCTCGGCGTGCAGTTCCGCCTTATCGCGACGTTTTGAGCGTGACGGGCAGCGGCTCCGACCGGGCTAGCGCACGAGCGTCACCTGCTGTGTCTGCGCCACACCGCCTGCCGCGAGGCGCACGAGGTAGATCCCGCTCGGCAGCCCTGCGCCGTCGAGCACGGCTTCGTGCCGGCCGGCCTCGGCCTCGCCGTCCACGAGCCGCGCCACCTCGCGCCCGAGCACATCGTAGACCGTGAGCTGCACCGGCACGGCGTGCGGCAGCGTGTACGCGACGGTAGCCCGCGACGAGAACGGGGATGGATAGACCCGGAGCGCGGCGTGCTCCGCGCGGCCCGCCCGGAGCGCGGCGGCCTCGGTAGCGAAGCGCCACCCGTCGGCCTGCCACGCAGCGGGAACGCTTGCAGTGGCCGCCGACGTCGCCTGCTTCGTCACGGTGAACCGGCCCGCGCTGCTGGACACGTCGGGGAAGGCACCGACCTTCACCACGAGGGTGCTCGTTCCGGCCGGGGCCGCGCCGGGCACGCTCAGCGTGACGCGCCGGGTGACGGTCGCCCCTGCCGGCAGCGTTGCGCTCACCGGGGCGATGACCCGGCGCTCGGCCCCCGTCGAGAGGTCGGCGTCGGCCCACGCGTCGAAGGGCTGCGCCGTGGCCGTTGTGTTTGTGAGCGTGACGTCGAAGGCCACCGTGCCGCCGCCTGACGGGATTACGACGGGTGCTCCCACGGGCGCGACGCTCACCGCCACGGGCTGCTCGCATTGGAAGGACGAGACCCCGCCGGTGGCAGCGTCGGCGAGGTAGACCTCGCCCTGCTCGTCGCGCCCGAACGTCGTGATGAGTCGGCCCGTGAGCGCGGCGACGACGGCGTTGTCGGCCGCCTGCCCGTCGTAGGTGAGCGACCAGACGTTCCCGGTGACGTAGTCCCCGTAGACGTACCGGCCGAGGAGGGGCGCGCAGGTGTTGCCAGTGTAGACGTAGCCGCCCGTGATCGAGAAGCCGCCGTTGGGCGCGAAGCTGTGGTTATACTCATAGATGGGGAACAGCAGCCCGGCCGGGTTGCACCCGGACGCCGCGTTGCAGCGCGTCCCCTCGTAGGTGCTCCAGCCGTAGTTCCCGCCCGGCACGACGAGGTCTATCTCCTCGCGCGCGTTCTGCCCGACGTCGGCTAGCCAGAGGCGGCCGTCGGGGCCGAAGCTGAAGCGCCACGGGTTCCGGAAGCCGTAGGCCCAGAGCTCGTCGCAGACCCCGCCCGGCCCGTCGGCGAGGGGGTTGCCGGCGGGGACCGTCGCCGCGCCGGTGCCGGCGGCGCAGTCGAGCGGCCCCCCAGTGCCGCGGACGTCGAGGCGGAGGAGCGTGCCGTTGAGGTTCGTCACGTCCTGCCCGTTGCCGAAGGGGTCGTTCTGCCCGCCGCCGTCGCCGAGCGAGACGTAGAGGTACCCGTCCGGGCCGAACTGGAGCTGCCCGCCGTTGTGCTGCCCGACGGGCTGGTCCACGATCAGCAGCACCTCCTCGCTGCCCGCGTCGGCGAGGTCGGGGTCGCCCGCCGTGACGCTGAACCGGGCGATGACGCTCTGGAACGGGTCGGGGTCGCCATCGTCGGGGTGCACCCGGCTGTAATGGACGTAGACCTGTCCGTTCAGGGCGTAGGCCGGGTCGAAGACGAACCCGAGCAGCCCCAGCCCACCTCCGACGTGCACGCGGTCCGTGATGTCGAGGAACGCCGACCCCGACGCCACGGACGGGGTGTTCTCGAAGACGCGGATCGTGCCCCTCTGCTCGGCGACGAAGAGCCGGTTCGAGCCATCGTCCGGGGCCTGAATGTCCGTGGGGGCTGCAAAGGAGAGGTCGGGGAAGGCATCCTGAAGTCCCTGAGCAAGCGCTGAGCCGGCAAGGCACAGAGTGAGAGGTACGATGTAGAGTATCCGCATGGCGAGCTCCGGCTAAGTATGGTTCGTCTATAGGGCGTCTCGTCCGTCTCCCTTCGACCGCAGGAAGATGACGGGGGCTGCGCACGGGCATCGCTCTGCTACTAAGGCCGCCCCTCTCTCTTTACGTAAACCCCTCGCTGGAGGGGACACCGCTGCCCGCGCAAAAAGAGCTGCCGAGCCGCCAAGTCCGGGCGTGCGGGTTCCCTCGCAACCTGGAGCACCTCGGTCGCCAGGCCTTCGATGCCGACGCGGACGTTGTTGAGCGCACCCTCGGGCACGAAGAAGTTAACGCCGAGGCCCACGTCGAGGCGGCTACCGCCGCGGAGGTCGGGGAAGACCGTCGGGACCATCCGGTTCGTCACGGCCATCGCGTACGCCGGGTCGGCCCCGGCGATGTTGCCCCACGTGGTGCCTTCGAGGCGGAGTGAGGCGCTGAGCATCTCGGTGAAGCGCCGCGCCCCCCACGCCGTCGCGGCGAAGGCATTGCCGAGCCGGTAGTCGTGGTCGTTCGTGCTGAGGCGCACGGTGCCCATCGCCTGCGCGCCCCAGCTCCAGACGTCGGCTTCGCCGAGGTAGGTCACGCCGGGCAGCAGGTCGAACGTGCCGGAGCCGAGCTGCATCGGGTAGGGGAGCAGCTGCTCGCCCATCGGCGTCTCGTCCCGCGCGGTGATGGTGCCGGTCGGGAGGCTGAGGCCGAGGTTCGCGTGGAGGCGCTGCCGCTCGGGGCGGGCCAGGACGTAGAGCGCCGTCAGCTTCACGTCGCCGAGGCCGGAGGAGGCGGTCGTGAACGTGCCGCCCATCCGGGTGACGTGGTCCATCTCGTTCGAGAGGATCGGCACCATCGCCAGGAGCGTGAGATCGCCGGTGGGTGCGAGCATCGCGCCGAGCATGTGCATCTGCATCCGCTCGGGTGTGACGAGGAAGTTCTCGCCGGTCGGGCTGACGATCTGCTCGTCGGCGATCCCGTCGGTACCGACGAGGCTGCCGTTCATCGGCATCCGCATGTAGCGGTACGAGAGCATCACCTCGCCCGCGCCGTGGGTGTGATCGCCCATCACGCCGATGGGCGCGTGGCCGTCGGGGCGGTGCGAGGTCCATGGCTGCGCTTGCAGAGGAAGGGAAAGGAGGAAGAGGGCCGCGCCGAGCGCGACGCGGAGAGAGCGGATAGACATAGTTCACCTGTGCGGATAGGGGGAGCACCGCCCACGACACGGGCGGTACGGCGACGGCAGACACCGTCGCACGGGAAACAGCGGGAGCGGAGCGCGAGGCTCCGGGCTGGTCCGCTATCCACGGGGCGGATGGAACACCGCGTCGGGCGACGGCGACGGAGGATAGAGCGCCGTCGGCACCGCGAAGACGTGCGGACGGGCTCGCGGCGCGCCGGGCACCGACGGCCGGGCGAGGAGCGAGCCG
>JBBSMV010000020.1:0-18294 GCA_038232975.1 Rhodothermales bacterium | reverse complement strand
GACGACGCCGTGCGCGTCTTCGACGGGGGATCGGCCGGCACGAGCGTGTTCTACGTGCCCCACTACGGCGGCTACATGGCGATCTACAACCCCGCCTTCGACAACACGGTGCGGTACCGGGTCTCGCCGACGCCGTGGGGACCGTGGTCCGAGCCGCAGTCTCTGTTCACGATGCGGCCGCCGCAGGGCACGTTCGGCAACTACTCCGCGCACGCGCACCCGGAGTTCGCCGAGGCCGACGGGCGGGTGCAGTACGTCACCTACGCCCACACGACGGGCTTCCTCCAGCAGGAGCTACCCCTCGTCCGCGTCGAGTTCGGCGTCCCGGCGGAGTGAGCGCGCAGCAGGCAGGGACCTGAGGCAGGCCGAAGAACAGAAACTGAGCGGCCGGGACACCAACCAACGGTGTCCCGGCCGCTCGTCGTCTGGCGCGGGCCTGTGCGCGCAAGCCGCCCAGCACACGAGCCGCTCAGCGCAGGCGCGTCACCCGCTGCGTCTCGACGAACGTGCCGGAAACGCCTTCGGCCTCCATCCGCACGAGATACGTCCCGCTCGGCAGCCCCGAGGCGTCGAGGCGGACGCGGTGCTGTCCCGCCTCCAGCTCGCCGTCGAGCAGCACGGCCACGGCGCGGCCGAGCACGTCGTAGACGACGAGCCGCACCCGCGCGGCCGAGGGCACCGCGACCCCGAGGGTCGTTGCCGCGTCGAACGGGTTGGGGTGGGCCGCGCTGAGGGAGAACGTGCTCGGAGCCGAGGCCGAGGCAGCAAGTGTGGCGGCCGTCGTCTCATCCGCCGTCCAGCGGTCGCCGGCTGTCACCGGCGCGCCCGTCGCCAGGTCCACCACCAGCCACCCGGCCGCGCTCGGCGGCGTCTCGCGCGCGGCGGAGCCTCCCGCCTTCGTCACGGCGAAGCCGTCGCTGTCGAGCGCGCCGTCGGGGAAAGTCCCGACGTAGCCGGTGTAGGTGTAGGTCCCGGCCGGCGCGTTGCCCGGCACCGTCTGCGCGAGCGTCCGCGTCAGGGTCCGCCCCGCCGCGAGCCTGACGTTGACCGGGCCGACGAGCGGGCCGCGCGACGCGCCGTTCGGCAGCGTGGCCTCGCTCCAGGCCTGGACGCTCTGCGCGGCACCCGTGGTGTTGGTGAGCGTCGCGGTGAACGTGACCTGACCGCCCTCAGCCGGGACGACCACCGGGGCGTCCTGCGGCACGAGGGCGAGCGTGACGGCCGGGGTGAGCGCCGGAAGCACGTCGGTCGAGAGCGGGGCGCTGGCGGTCTCGCCCTCGGCCGAGGCGACGGTGGCCGTGCCGGAGACGCTCACGAGCCGCGTGGCGAAGGCCACGTCGTCCACGTACCAGCCCTCCTGCGGGGTGAGCACGTCGGAGGCGAAGCGGAACCGGACCGCGACGCGCTCGCCCTCGAAGCCGCCGAGGTCGGCGATCGTTTCGAGGAAGCCGCCGCTGTCGCCGTCGAAGACGTCGCGCCCGCCGAGGTGGACGTTGTTCTCCGGCGGGATGGTGCTGGTGTAGCCGTTCTGGATGAGGTACGGCCCCATGTCCTCCCACGTCAGCCCGCCGTCGGTGGAGAGCTCAGCGACGCCCGCGTCGAAGCCTGCCTCGGTGTTGTAGCGGTGCCAGAAGCGGAAGAGGGCGTCGGCCGGGAGCGGGTCCGAGGCGTCGAGGTCGAGCCACTGGTCGCTCTCGTTGTCGGGGTCCTGGGCGAACCAGCTCGCCGCGCCGCGGTGGGCGTCGCCGGTCGTGATGGCCCACGTCGGCAAGAGGCCGCCGACGGTCCAACTGCCGCCGCCGTCCTCGATCCCGTCCTGGAAGAGGAACGCCGAGCCTTCGCCCGTGGCGACGGTGACCTGGAAGCTCCGCGTCGCGGAGGCGTCCGGGGCGAGGTCGCCGAGGCTCCACGTGACGGTGCCGCCCGCGACGCTCCCGCCGTCCGAGGCCGAGCCGGCGACGTAGACCGTCCGCGCCGGGACCTCGTCGGTGAGCACGACGCCCGTGGCGGGGTCGTCGGCGTCGTTCGTGACGGTGAGCGTGTAGGTGAGGGTCTCGCCGTCGCGGACCGCCGCGCCGCCGTCGCTCTTGGCGACGACCAGCCCTGCGCGGTTCGGCGTGTTGCCGACGAGCGTGGCGCGGCGCGGGCTGACATCGAGGACCTGGCGGACGCGGGCCTTCTGCCCCTCGGTGAACGTGTTCATGCACGTGTCCTCGGTGTAGTCCATGTAGTTCTCCACCATGTCGGGGAAGTCCACGAGCGCGCCGTACGCCGTGTCGTCGCACGTGTTGATGGCGGGGCAGCCGCCGTTGGAGTCGGCGGCGCGGGGCGTGTCGCGCGCGAAGTCGTCCACGGCACAGTCGCCGTCGCCCCAGATGTGGCGGAGGCCGAGGAAGTGGCCGACCTCGTGGGTGGCGGTGCGGCCCTTGTCGTAGGGCGGGTTGTAGGTGCCGGGGGCGAGGTCCGAGGAGCCGAAGGCGCTGTAGTTGATCACCACGCCGTCGGTGTTGGGGTCCTGCGGGTCGCTCGGCATCCCGGCGAGGCCGGAGCCTTCGGGGAACTGCGCGTAGCCGAGGAGCAGCGGGCCGAGGTCGGCGCTCCACATGTTCATGTAGCGCTCGGGGTCCCAGATAGTCTCGGGCTTCACGGCGAGGTCGAACTGGCCGGGGTAGCCGAGCGCCGGGTCGTAGCCGACGCCGGGGACGTAGTCACTCCGGGGGTGGCGGACGATGCCGGTGGTCGGGTTGCCGTCGGGGTCTACGGTGGCGAGGACGAACTCGACGCGGACGTCGGCGGCGATGCTGTCGGGATAGATGCTCTGGCCGGGCGTCCCGAGGAGGGCGCGGAAGTCCTCGTTGAGGACCTGGAGCTGGCTCGTCGCCTGGGCGTCGGAGAGGTTCGAGCCGGTCCCCGGCACGGCGTCCGTGACGTGGTGGACGACGTGGATGACGACGGGGACCGTGTAGACCGCGTCCGCGCCCCGGCGGAACTGCTCGAGCTGCCCCGCGACGAGCGCGCGGTCGCGCTTGAGAGTGCTCGCGTCGGGGTGGTAGTTCTTGGGCAGCAGCTCGGGGTAGAGCTCCATGACGGCGCAGCGCCGGAACTCGGTCGGCTGCGCCAGGGCCGGCGAGGCCGCAGCCAGGAGGAAGGCGAGGCCGAGGGCCACGCAGAAGAGGCGGCTGAGGCCGCAGGAGGGGATAGCCATTGCGCGTCGTGTGACAGGTGAATGAGACGGTCCAGGTTGTGGGTCTCCCTCCCAACCTTAATATACGTGGGTACTGAAGCCGTGAATATACGTGGGTACTGAAGCCGTGCAACCAGGAACCTGAGGTTGCCCAAGACCAAAAAGCGGGAGGGGCGAAATGTGGTCGCCCCTCGACTGCTACCAGCCTTCCTGTGAGCTACCAGCTTTCGTGTAGAGGGAATCCCTATGGAAAGAAAGCGTTGCGGTGCCTGCGCCTGCCTTCTGCCAGCAACAGCATTCAGCAGGAATCGTGCTCGTCACGACGGGTTGTAGAGCCAGTGCAAAGGCTGCAAGCGACGCCAGCAGCGGCAGTGGTATGCCCGCCACCAGGAGGAACAAACCAAGCGCACCAACGAGAAGCGCGTGCGGAGACGGCGGGCTTCGCGGGAAAAGCTCTTTGCCTACCTCCAGACTGCCGCGTGCCTCGACTGCGGCGAGACCCAGCCGGCCTGCCTCGACTTCGATCACGTGCGGGGCGAAAAGACGATGTCCGTCAGCGCCCTCGTGCGCCGGGGGTACGCCTGGGAGAAGATCGAGCGCGATATCCAGAAATGCGACGTGCGGTGCGCGAACTGCCATCGCAAACGCACCGCGCGCGAGCAGGGCTAGTATGCAGACCTGGGATCAGACGCAGTAGGCCCCCTGGGACTCGAACCCAGAACCCTCGGTTTAAGAGACCGATGCTCTAACCAGTTGAGCTAGAGGCCTGACAGACCTCCGTGGCGGCTGGCCGAGCTACGGAGGCATGAGGCGCAAAATAACAACGGGACCCGGAGGCTGTTCCGGCTCCCGTTGAAGCGTGCTCGAAAAGCGCGGGGTCAGCAGTCGAGCTCCGGCGGGCAGGCGAGGGGGCGCGGGACGGGCCGGCCCTGGGCCTGCTCGCGGACCCGGTAGGCGTAGGTGTGCATCGCGGCGAGCTCCTCGGGCGCGATGCCCAGCTCCTCCCGGACCTGCTCCAGCGTCTGCGGCTCGCCCGGCTCGATCTCGCCGTCGGCGAGGGCCACGTCCACCAGGCCGAGCATGAGCGCGCGCCGGACCGACTCGTCGGCGTCGCGGAGCACGTCGAGGCAGGCCCGCAGCGATGGCGGCGCGATGCTGAGGGCGAAGGCGCGCTCGCGGGCGTCCTCGGAGAGGTCGTCGAGGTGGAGCGACTCGAGGATCAGGTCGGACTCACGCTCGTCAATGTCGTCGTCGGCGGCGGCGAGGGCGAAGAGCGCGCCGTAGAAGGCGAGGCGCTGGCGCTCAGAGAGGCCGGAGAGGTTGAGCACCTCGGGGGCGGTGGGAGGCATCGTTTCGGTCATGGGAGACGGGGAGCAGTCAGAGGGGACGGTCAAGATACGGACGCCGCCGGCAAGGCAGCGGCTTCGCGGCCGAGCATCTGCCCGAGAGAACGCTGCCAGCGCGGGCTGTATTGCCTCATCCAGCGGCGGTCCACGAGGTGCTTGAGCCGGAGCACCGGCCCGCCGCGCACCCACCACCCGCCCGCCGCGCCCAGCCCGACCGGCTCGCCCGTCGAGAGGACCAGCGGGGCGACGGGGTACGGGCGGAACGGCTGGAGGTCCGCCCCGGCGAGGCCGCGCCCCGCCCGGAGCGCGTCGAGCGCGCGGCTGACGTTGGCGCGGAGCGCCGGCCCCTGCTTGACGGCGTGGACCCCGATCTTCTTCAGCTCAGGATAGCCGTCGAGCGTCGCGCAGTCGCCGGCGGCGAAGAGCCACGGGGCCGCAGGCGACTGCATCGTGTCGGCGACCCGGAGGAACCCGCGGTCGTCTACGGGCAGCCCGGCCTCGGCGAAGAGCGGCGGTCCGGCCGAGCCGGTCGCCCACAGCACCCGGTCGGCGCGCAGGGCGGTCCCGTCGCCGAGGAGCACGGCCGGGCCCTCGGCGGACCGAACCTCGGTGCCGAGGCGGACGGCGACGCCGCGCGCCGCGAGCCGCCGCTGCACGTCGTCCTGCATCCCCGAGGGAAAGCCGGGGAGGAGCGCGCCCGACGGCTCCAGCACCGTGAGCCGGAGCGCGCCTGGCCGGACCGCTTGCGCCCGCGCGCTGAGGTTGAGCGCGACCTCGACCCCCGCCGCCCCGCCGCCGACGATGGCGATGTGCGCCGTCTCCCCACCGCCACCGAGCACGCGCCGAACGAACTTCTCTAGCGCCTCGATGTGGTGGAGCGGCTTCGTCAGCACCGCCCGCCCGGCCTCGTCCCGGCCCGGGTTGACGGCCCCGACGTCGAACACGGCGAGGTCGCCCCGGATCGTCTCGTCGCCGGCCGTCTTCACACGCCGGTCCCCAATTTCCACGACGCGCTCCTGGCGGAACGCCACGCCCGCCGCCCCGCAGAGCCGCCTGAGATCAATCTGCACCTCGGCGCTGGTGTAGACCCCGCCGAGGTGCTCGGGCACCATCCCGGAGTAGAACAGCGCCGGGTGCTCGTCGAGCAGCGTCACGGCGACGCCCCGGCGCGTCCACGCGCCCGCGTGCTTCACGAGCGGCAGCATCGCGTGCCCGCCGCCGACGAGGAGGAGGCGCAGTTTCTGGTTTCTCGTTCCTCGTTTATGGTTGGGCACGCGAGGGACGGTTCGGTCAACGCGTCACGACTACTACGGACCCCGGCTTCGCGCGGAGCAGCGCAGCCTCTGCCGCGGGCACGAGCGGGAGGAGGTCCGCGAACGTCGTCCCTCACGCATCGAGGACGACGACCGCGCTCTTGCGCGCGCCCACGTTCTGCTGGTAGCGAAGACCCTTGTCAACCGTAACGAGGGCATCGAACGCTTGCTCGGCCGCTCGGAGCAGCGCCCCGTTCTTCAGCCCTGTCCATCCCCGGTACCGGACCGTTTCGACGGCCAGCGCATCCGAGAACTCGGCGCGGAGCTTCGCCGGGATGCTCTCGTCAAGCAGCACGCGGAGCGGCTCAGGCATCGGCCCCGACGAGGGCTTTCTCGGAGAGCGCGAGGAAGGCTACGGCCTGCTCTCGCCCCACCGTAGGGAAGTCCTCGAGGAACTCGTCGAGCGGGACGCCGGAGGCGAGGTGGTCCATGAGCGTGTGGACAGGGACGCGGGTACCTGTGAACACCGGCGTGCCGCTCATGATCTCCGGGTCGGAATGGTAGACCTGCTCGGGCTTCATGGTCGTGGAGGCTGGTTGACGCTCGAACGCCTTTTCTCTCCGCTTCGATCCGCCGCCGACGAGGAAGAGCTTTTGCTTTCTCGCCTCTAGTCTTTCACCGTTCGAGGATAAGGTCACGGTGCCCTCGCCAGCTCCCGTCCGGGTAGCGCGTGAGGCGGATGATCCCGGACCCGCCGCGGCGCTCCTGGTTTGCCCGGTAGGTCGGCGTGAGGTGCGGGTCGCCCTCGAACACGAAGTCGTCGAGGTAGTACGGGCGGCGTTCCGGCTCCTTCACGTAGACGTGGAGGTGGGCAGGCATCCCGCCGTCGGGATAAGGGGCGGGCTTGATGGTGGTGACCTCGTAGCGCCCCGCCGCGTCGGTGACGAGCCAGCCTTCGATCATCCCATCGCCGCGGCCCCCGCCCTGCGTGCTCAGGCGTGAGCGGTAGAGACCCTCAGCGTTGGTGTGGTGGAGAGCACGACGCCGGGGGCGGGCGTCTCGCCGTCCGGCATCAGGACCCGGCCCGAGAGGACGAGGCGTTCGCCAGGCTCGCCGTCCGGCGGGAGACGCACCCGCCAGCCGAGCTCGTCGGGCGAGCGCTCGGTCGTCACCTCGCAGCCGTCGCACTGGTAGAGGTCCGGCCGCGACGCGGGCCGCTCGGCCTCGCCCGCTTCCTGGTGCGGCGTCTGCGAGCACGCTGATCCGCTCAGGAGCGCCAGCAGGGCGACGGCTAAGAAGGTTCTCATGGAGTCTGGAGAGAGGCCCTGCGACCAGAGGTCGGAGAAGGCAAAACCGCGCGCGTCAGCCTTCGAGGAGCCGGCGGATCACGTCCACGGCCGTCACGCCCTCGGCCTCAGCGTTGAAGTTCGGGACGATGCGGTGACGGAGCACCGGGACGGCCATCCGGTCTACGTCCTCGGCCAGCGGCGTGAGCCGGCCGTCTAAGAGCGCGTTGGCCTTCGCGCCGAGGATGAGGTACTGCGAGGCGCGCGGCCCGGCCCCGTAGCTGAGGTAGTCGTTGGCGGGCTGCGGCGTGCCGTCGCGCCCCGGCCGGGTCCGCGCCACGAGGCGGACGGCGTGCTCGATCACGTGGTCGGCCACCGGCACCTGGCGGACGAGGTCCTGGTAGGCGATCAGCTCCGCGTGGCCGAGCACGGGCCGGACCTCGGCCTCGCGCCCGCCGGTCGTCGAGCGGACCACATCCACCTCCTGGCGGAAGCTCGGGTAGTCGAGCCAGAGGTTGAGCATGAAGCGGTCGAGCTGGGCCTCGGGGAGCGGGTAGGTGCCCTCCTGCTCGATGGGGTTCTGGGTGGCGAGCACGAAGAACGGCTCCTCCAAGACGAACGTCTCGCCCGACGCCGTGACGTGGTGCTCCTGCATCGCCTCGAGGAGCGCGGCCTGCGTCTTGGGCGGGGTCCGGTTGATCTCGTCGGCCAGGACGACGTTGGCGAAGACCGGGCCGCGGACGAAGCGGAACTGCCGCCGCCCGGTCTCGCGGTCCTCCTCGATGATCTCGGTGCCGGTGATGTCGCTCGGCATCAGGTCCGGGGTGAACTGGATGCGGCTGAACTGGAGGTCGAGCGCCGAGGCGAGCGTGCGGATGAGCAGCGTCTTGGCGAGGCCGGGGACGCCGACGAGCAGGCAGTGCCCGCGCGCCAGCAGGCACACGATCACCCCGCGCACGATCTCGTCCTGCCCGACGATCACCTTGCCGATCTCGCCGCGCAAGCGCCCATAGGCATCGTGGAGGGCGTCGACGGCGGCGGGGTCGGAGGAGACAGGAACCATGGGACGATTTCGGATTGGGGATTTCGGATTGGCGATTAGACGGGGACGGAGCGTCCAAAATCCCCAATCGGACCTCTAAAATTGAACCGCCTGCTCGTCGTCGTCGGCGAAGCGCTCATCCTTGATGGCGATGTAGACCTCCTCGCGCAGCTCCCGGATCCACTCGGCCATTTCGCGCTGGCGCTTCTCCTGGAGGGCGAACTCCTCGATGAGCGGGTAGTCGGTCTCGAGCGTCATCGTGTGGGCGGGTGTGCGCTTCTGGAGGAGGACGATGTGGTAGGCGCTGCGGCCGTCGAGGAGGTCCACGGCGGCCGGGCGGCTGACCTCGCCGACCTCGAGCGTGTCAATCGCCGCGTGCCAGCTCGGGCCGAGGGCCTCGTAGCGGAGGTCGCGCTCGCCGGTCTGCGGGACGGTGACGTTGCCGCCGCGCGCGGCCGAGGTCTCGTCCTCGGAGAACTCCTTCGCCAGGCGGGGGAAGGAGCCGCCGGCCAGGACCGAGTCGCGGACCATCCCGAGTGTCGCGATGGCCGCGCTCGGGTCGGTCTGCGATTCGTCGATGCGGACGAGGACGTGGTTGAAGTCCACCGTGTCGCCGAGCCGCTGGTTGAGGCGCATGACGTGGAAGCCGAACTGGGTCTCGAAGACCTGGCTCAGCTCGCCGGGCTGGAGCGTGGCGGCGACGGCCCCGAACTCGGGGACGAGGTCGCGGATGCTGACGCGCTCGTAGCGCCCGCCGCGCTGGGCGCTGCCGGGGTCCTCGGAATGGCGCTCGGCCACTGCCTCGATGGGGGCAGCCCCCGTTGCGATGGAGTCGCGGATGGCCTCGATCTTCTGGCGGGCGGCGTCGCGGGCGCGCTGGTCCACGGCGGGGAAGCGGACGACGTGGGCGAGGCGGACCAGCTCGGGCACCGGCGGGAGCGAGTCCGTCGGAATCCGGGCGAACCACTGGCGCACCTCCTGGGGCGTGATGCGGATCTGGAAGTACTTCCGGCGCTGGAAGGTCTGGGCCAGGAGCTGGTCGCGGACCTGGTCGCGGAAGTCCTCCCTGATCTGGCTGACGCTCCGGCCGTAGAGCGCGACCACCTGGTCCTCGCCGCCGAGCTGGGCGATGAGCGCCTCGGTGCGCTCGTCGAGCGCGTCGCCCACCTCGTCGGGCGAGACGACCACCGTCGTGTCGCGCCCGGCGTGCTCGACGAAGACCTCCTGCGTGATGAGGTCGTCGAGCGCCTGGCGGCGGGCCTCGTCGGGGACGGCCCCGCCGCGCGCGAGCTGGAGCGCGAGGGCCTCCACGTCCGAGCGCAGGATGACGTGGCTCCCGACGACGGCCACGATCCCGTCCACCTCGCCGGTCGGCTGGGCAGAGGCGGGGCCGAGCAGGAGCACGCCGACGAGGAGAACGAGCGGGCGGAAAGCGGGCATCGAGAGATCGGTTGGTCAGGAGAGCGAGCGGAGGCTGGGCCGCGCGGGAGCGCGTCACGAGGCGGCGCGTCACGAGGCGAGGCGTCACGAGGCGTCGGCCTGGCCGGCGGAGGCGCGCCCCGAGTCGCGCGGTGCCGAGTCGCGCGGCGGCGGGGCGGCCGGCTCGGGTTCGCGGATGTCGAGCTCGCCGCGCGCGAGGGCCTCGTTGCGGAGGCGCTGCACCTGGCGGGCGACCATCTGCTTCCGGGACCCGATGGCGAGTTGGCGTTGTACCTCGTCCTCGATCCACGCGAGCTGCGGGTCGCTCCCAGCCGGGGCGCGGTCGACGAGCTGGAGGACGAGGAAGGTGCTGTCGGTCGGGAGCACGGCGCTAGTCTGGCCGGGGCCGAGCTGCCGGAGCGCCTGCCACGCCGAGGTCTCGTCGGCGAGGAGGCGGCTCTCGGGGACGTAGGAGCGGGCCAGGGCGAGCGAGGCCGAGGTGTCCGTAGCAAAGGTCCGCGCCGCGACCTCCCAGAGCGAGTCCTGCTGGGCGCTCTGCATGGCCTGCTGCATCGCCCGGCGCGCGGCCTCGGCCCGCTCCTCGGTCCGGGTCTCAATGAAGCGGACGCGGACGAACGGCTCGCGCAGGCGGAGCCGCTCGCGGTTGTGCTCGAAGTAGGTGTCGAGGTCGGCGCGGCTGAAGTCGGCGGCCTCCTCGTCGTAGATCGCCGCGAGCAGGGCGGCGGCCAGGACGGCGCGCTCGTTCTCGGCGAGCTGGCGCTGCACGTCGGGCCGCTCGCGGAGGCCGCGGCGCTCGGCGTCGCGCGCCATCAGCTCGGCCGTCACCCACTGCTCGATCACCTGCCGCCGGGCCGTCGCGCTGTCGAGGCCGGCCGGGACCGCGTCGAGCGCGGCGTCGAGCGCGGCCTCGGTCAGCGTCGCCTCACCGACCCGGGCGACGTAGGCGTCGGGCACCGGCGGCGGCGCCTCGCACGCGGCGAGGGCGAGGACGAAGAGGAGGGCGGCACGAGGCATAGGGAAGCGAGGGACCAGTCGGCGTGCCTCGAGAGGCAGGGGTGAAAAACGTAAAGACGTAAAACGCAAGGGTGCCGTACTCCGACGTTCTGCCAGATGCCCCCTTACGTTTGCTTCGGTCTGCTTCGCGGTTACGTAGCACGCTTCACGACGCAGCGGCTCCCCTTCTCCATACGCGGCGGCGGGGCGGCTTATTGCACCGTACCTATTGCATCGAGGGGTCCGGCATCGCCGTGCCCTCGGCCATGTCGCCCGCCGGTTCGTTCTCGAAGGCGAAGCGGAGATATTCCGGGTGCAGCTCGGCCCCGTACTGCCGGCGGAGCCGCTCGCGCAGGCGCTCGTCGAGCACGTCCTGGTAGTCGGCGACGACCTGGGCGCGGGCCTCCTCGAAGGCCATCGCGCGCGGCGGCTCGACGGCGTCGAGGAAGAGGACCGCCTGGCGGCTCTGGTACGGCAGCACCGCCGTCCGCTGCCCGACGCCCAGCGCGCGGGCCTCGTCGAAGATCGTCTCCGAGCCGGGGGCGCGCTCGCCGCTGCGCTCGCTGTTGACGTAGACCGTGTCGATCTGCACGCCCTGGTCCGCGCCCGCGACCATCGCCTGAATCTGGGCCGGGTTCTGCCCGGCGTCGAGCGCCGAGGCGACGACCTGGAGGAGGGAGTCGCTGCGGCTGTAGAAGCCGACCACGCGGCGGCGCTCGGGGAACTGGTAGTCGGCGGCGTGCTCGCCGTAGTAGGCCATCAGCGCGAGCGAGTCGCGCGCGGCGGCGTTCCAGACCGAGTCCTCGGAGATGCGGAAGAGGAGCACGCCGTCGGCGTAGTCCTCCATGATCCGGCGGAACTCGGGGTCGCGGTCCTGGAGCCGGAGCGCGGCCAGCTCGACGGCCTGCTCGTTGAGGAAGTCGTCGGCGAGGCTGAGGAGCTGCGCCGGCTGGTCGGTCCCGACGGCGGGGCGGGCCTGGCGGATGTAGGCGGCCAGCTCGCCGAGGGTGTAGGTCGAGTCGCCGGCGGTGGCGAAGGGCTCGCCCTCGGCGTCGCCGAAGTTCTGGGTGGCGGCCAGGAAGATCAGGCTGTCCGGCGCGTAGGGCGCGGTGGCGCGGCGCACGGCGGCACTGTCGAGGGTGCCGCCGACCTCGGCGCGGAAGGCGCGCCCGACGGCCTGGCGGCGGACGGCGGTGCGCGGCAGCCGCTCGGCGGTCTGCTTGAGCTCGGGGTAGGCCTCCTCGTAGGTCGCCGGCTCCTTGCGCCCGGTGAGCTCGATGATGTGGTAGCCGAAGCGCGTCTCGACCACGTCCGACACGTCGCCGACGTTTTGGAGGGCGTAGGCGGCATTGGCGAACGGCTCGACCATGCGCGAGCGCGCGAAGAAGCCGAGGTCGCCGCCCTGCTGGCCCGAGGCTTCGTCGTCGGAGTACTGGCGGGCGAGCGCGGCGAAGTCCTCGCCGGCGAGGACCCGCGCGCGGAGCGAGTCGGCCAGCGCGCGGGCCTCGGCCGAGTCGGCGGCGGTGGCCTCGGGGGCGAGGCGGATCAGGATGTGCGAGGCGCTGATCTCCGGCTCGGCCGCGCGGCGGTCCATGACCTTGAGGACGTGGTAGCCGAAGCGCGTGCGGAAGGCCGGCGAGACCTCGCCGACGGGCGTGGCGTAGGCCCGGTCCTCGAAGGCCTGGATCATCCTCCCGCCGGAGAAAAAGCCGAGGTCGCCGCGGTTGGTCTGGGCCGAGGGGTCCTCGGAGTTGCGCGCGGCGATGTCCTCGAAGTCGGCCCCGGCCAGGACGGAGTCGCGGAGCGCGGCGATCCGGTTGTAGGCCACGAGCGTGTCCTCGGGCGCGGCGTTCTCGTCGAGGCGGACGAGGATATGGGCGGCGCGGATTTCCTCTTTCTGCTTCTCGTAGAGGTCGCGCGTGATGCCCTCGAGGACCTCGCGCTCGACGAGGTAGGGCTTGGCGAGCTGGGCGCGGTAGTCGTCCACCTCGGCCACGAGCGCCGAGTCCCGGTCGAGGCCGAGGTCGCGCGCCTGCAGCACCTTGAGCCGGAAGTCGACGTAGCGCTGGAGGAAGTCCTCGTAGGCCGGGAGCGAGTCGGCGGCGGCGGCGGCGCGCCCGCCGACGGTGCGGGCGTAGCGGTCCTCGAACTCGCCGAGCGTCAGCGCCTCGCCCGCGAACTCGGCGACCACGGTGCTTTCGGGATCGGCGGGGGCGTCGGAGACGCGGAGGCCGGACGAGCAGCCCGCGGCGAGGCCGCCGAGCACGACGACAGCGAGGGCGGGCAGGAGGGCAGAGCGGAAGCGCATGGCGGGTCGGAAGAAGGGCGGGACGTTGGGCTGCTGAAGCGTGCGAAAATACACCGCCCCTTTCGGCCGGCTGCCCTGCCGAGGGTAAAGCAACGGCGAAAAACGGCGGAGAGTCGGAAGTCGGGAGTCAGGGGTCGAGGGTCTCCTTGTTACCACCGGACTCCTGACCCCCGACCCCAGACGCTCGACTCGGAAGAGCAACTTTCGCCAGGTTGCCGTGTCTACCCCGAAACCCCTGCTCCCATGCTGCCGGACGACCGCTCCCTCATCGAAGCGTTTCAGGCGGGCGACGAGTTCGCCTTCGTCGCGCTCTACAACCGCTACAAAGCGCCGGTCTTCGCCTTCTGCGTCAAGATGCTGCTCGACCGGGCGGCGGCCGAGGACGTGCTCCAGGAGACCTTCGTCCGTGTCTACGAAAACCGCGAGCGGCTGACGCGCCCCGGCTCGTTCAAAGCGTGGCTCTTCACGATCGCCCGAAACCAGTGCCTGAACCAGCTCCGCAGCTCCGGGCGGCAGGTCCCCCTCGGCGAGGCCGAGCCGGTGGCCGCGGGCGGGACGCCGTTCTCGCAGCTCCTCAAGAGCGAGCAGGTCGCGCTCGTCAACGCCTACCTCGCCCGGCTCAGCCCGGAGTACCGCGAGGTGCTCGTGCTGCGCGAGTACCAGGACCTGTCCTACGAGGAGATCGCCGCCGTGACGCGCAACACCGTCTCGTCGGTCAAGAGCCGCCTCTTCAAAGCCCGCCGCAAGCTCGGCACCTTCCTCCGGCCGCTCCTCGAGGCCGAGCCTGCCGCCTCCCAACCCCCGAGGTTCGACGCCCGACCCTCGACCCCCGATCCTCGGCTCTCCCGATGACGCCGCACACCGAAGAGCTGCTCAACCTCTACCTCGACGGCGAGCTGCCGCTCGACCAGCAGGGCGCGCTGTTCGCCCACCTCGCCGAGAGCCGGGCGGCGCGCGCGCAGTTCGGCGCGCTCCTGGCCTTCCGCCTGGCGACGCGCCTCGACGCCAACCCCGTCGCCCCAGCCGTGGACGAGGCGCTCTTCCAGCGGATCGACGGCCTCCGCGCTGGGCCGGCCCGCAACCGGGCCGAGGACCGGGAGCCGGTACGCGTGCTCCGCCGCCGGGTGACGCTCGGGACGGCGCTGGCGCTCGTGGCGCTGGTCGTCGCGCTCGGCGCGCTCGTGCCGGGGCCGCCGCCGGTGGAGACGGTGCGCGTGGTGCCGGTCGAGCACGCCGAGCCGGTCTACGTGATCTACCCCGGCGTGACCGTCGAGGACGACCGGGGGCGGTAAGAAGCTAAAAAAGAAGCTAGAAGTCAATGGCTCCGATGTCCCGCTCCTGCCGGAGCACGCGAGCGACCTCGATGCCGTCCCCGTCGCTGAGCAGTCGGTAGAAGATGACGAACGGGTTGACTGGGAAGCTCCGCAGATGAGGCGCTAGCTCCGGGCGCTCGCGGCCCATCGACGGAAAGGCGGCGATGAGACCGATGCGCTCCTGAAGCTCTTCGGCGAGCCGCCGGGCACGCGCAGGGTGACTGAGAGCGAGGTGCTCCCAGATGTCGTAGAGGTCGCGCCGAGCGTCGGGAGCGTAGAGGAGTCTCGGCATACCGGCTGTTTAGCCCTGTCCCGCTGCGTGGCCGTGCTCCTCTTCGAACCGTGCCTCGGCCCACCTCAGAAACTCCTCGGCGGTGAACGCGGTGCCCTCGCCCCGGTCGAGCTGTTCGAGGGCGGGGAGGAGGTCGGAGCGCAGCGCATCGAGCTTCCGGTCGTGCTCGTCGCGCGTTCGGAAGTAGAGCCGCAGGGCCTCGCGGACGACCTCACTGGCGGACTGGTAGTCACCCGTTGCGACGAGTCGGCGCGTGCGGGCCTCCAGGTTGGGCGAGAGTGAGACGGTGAGGCGCGGGGTGGAAGCGGGTTTGCTCATGCCGGTAGAGGAGCGTGTGCAATTTTTCTTACTGCTCTTCTACTCTGAGTCGGCCAGTTGTTTCCTTGTTCACCGCCTGGGGAGACGATGCGCGTGGTGCCGGTCGAGCACGCCGAGCCGGTCTACGTGATCTACCCCGGCGTGACCGTCGAGGACGACCGAGGGCAGTAGACGAGGGGAGAGGGGACCCTGTAGAGTTTGATTAATCAAACCCCTACTTGAGGCAGGGGCTTTGGCTCGCGCCCGCCTTTCACCCGGATTTGCCCAATCCGAACGGGCGCGGCGGCTATACTCCGGCGACCCGACCCTTCGCCCCGCCGCTCCCATGCCCGACCCTGTCCGCGTCCGCTTCGCCCCCAGCCCAACCGGGCTGCTCCACATCGGCGGCCTCCGCACCGCGCTCACCAACTACCTCTTCGCCCGGCAGGCGGCCGAGGACGGCCGCGGCGGCACGTTCGTCCTCCGGATCGAGGACACCGACCGCGCGCGCTACGTGCCCGAGGCCGAGGCCGACATCCGCGACGCGCTCCGCTGGGCCGGCCTCGCCCTCGACGAAGGCCCCGGCCTCGGCGGCGGCTTCGCCCCCTACTACCAGTCCGAGCGGACCGACCTCTACCGCGAGCACGTCGGCCGGCTCCTCGAAAGCGGCCACTCCTACATCGCCTTCGACACCGAGGAGGAGCTGGCAGCCATGCGCGACCGCCTCGCCACGAAGGACAACCCGACCCCGCGCTACGACGCCGCCACGCGCGGGCAGATGACGAACGCGCTCACGCTCCCGCCCGACGAGGTGCAGCGGCGGCTCGCGGCCGGTCAGGAGCACGTCGTTCGGCTCAAGGTGGAGCCGGGCCGCGCGGTCCAGTTCGAGGACCTGATCCGCGGGCCGGTGGCCTTCGAGACCGCCGAGGTCGACGACCAGGTGCTCCTCAAGAGCGACGGCCACCCGACCTACCACCTCGCCAACGTCATTGACGACCACGCGATGGCGATCACGCACGTCATCCGGGGCGAGGAGTGGCTGCCGTCGGTCCCGAAGCACCTGCTGCTCTACGAGGCCCTCGGCTGGACCCCGCCCCGGATGGCGCACCTCCCGCTGATCCTCAGCCCCACCGGCGGCAAGCTCTCGAAGCGCAACGCCGACACGATGGGCATCCCGGTCTCGGTGCGGGACTACCGCGCGGCAGGGTACGAGCCGGAAGCCCTCGTCAACTTCCTCGCGCTCCTCGGCTGGAACCCCGGCACCGAGCAGGAGCTGTTCTCGCTCGCCGAGCTCGTAGACGCCTACTCCATCGAGCGGACGGGCCACGCCGGGGCGCAGTTCGACCTCGGCAAGCTCCAGTGGTTCAACGCGCAGCACCTCCGGGCGCTGCCCGCCGCCGAGATCGCCGAGCGGGCGCGGCCGGCCGTCGAGGCGCGCGTCGGGCCAGTCGAGGCCGGGCACCTCGCGGCCGTCGCCGCGCTGATGCGCGAGCGGCTGACGTTCGCCCACGACCTCGCGGACGCCGCCTACTTTTTCGAGGACCCGGCGGCCTACGACGAGCAGGGCGTCAAGAAGCGCTGGAAGGACGACAGCGCGGCCCTCGTCCGTGCCTACGCCGACCGGCTCGACGCCGACGCCGCCTTCACCGAGGCCTCGACCGAGGCTGCGATGCGCGACTTGGCCGAGGCCGAAGGTGCCGGGTTCGGCCGGATCATCCACCCGGTGCGCCTCGCCGTGACCGGCACGACCGCCGGGGCGGGGATGTTCGAGACCCTCGTCCTCGTCGGGCGCGAGGCGACCCTCCGCCGCCTCCGCCGCGCCGCCGACACCCTCGGCTGAGGCACCCCCGGCTAGGCCGATGCCCGACGAACCGACCGGCGGCCCGTTTCAGATCACGGCGGCGAACGTGCTGTTCGCCGTCCTGCCGGGCCTCGTGATGATGTTCACGCTCGCGCCCGCAGCGGCTCCGGCGGTGCCGCTCGCCGTGACGGGCCTGTTCTGCGGCCTCGTCGGGGCGATGCTCGGGCTGCTCGTCTACCGGCAGGTGCGCGCCTACGGCCCGCTCGCCCGGATCGGCGCGCTGACGGTGCTCCTTGTGGTGCTCTACCTCGGCGTGGCAGCGGTGCTCGGCTCCTGAAGAAGGGCTGAGGATGGGGGGAAGGGCGGGTTGGGAGTAATTTACTAGCCGAGGGTGCCCCTTCCCCTCACTCACCCATCCTCCCACACTCCAATGACCACCTACCGAGAGGCCGGCGTAGACATCGCCGCCGGCGACGAGACCGTCGGCCGCATCAAGGGCCTCGTGCGCGAGACCTTCACGCCGGGCGTGCTGGCCGACATCGGTGCGTTCGGCGGGTTCTTCGCGCTCCCCGAGGGCTACCGCGAGCCCGTGCTCGTCTCCTCGATCGACGGCGTCGGGACGAAGCTCAAGGTGGCCGCCAGGGCCGGGCGGCACGACACGGTCGGGCAGGACCTCGTCAACCACTGCGTCAACGACATCGCCGTCTGCGGCGCGCGCCCGCTCTTCTTCCTCGACTACCTCGGCACCGGGCGGCTCGACCCCGAGGTCGCCGAGCAGATCGTCGGCGGGTTCGTCGCGGCGTGCACGGCCAACGGCTGCGCGCTCGTCGGCGGCGAGACGGCCGAGATGCCGGGCCTCTACGCCGAGGGCGACTACGACCTCGCCGGCTGCATCGTCGGGATCGTCGAGCGCGACGGCATCCTCGACGGCCGCCGCGTTGAGGCGGGTGACCGGCTCCTGGCGCTGCCTTCGACGGGTCTCCACACGAACGGCTACTCGCTCGCCCGCGCCGTCCTCTTCGAGCACTTCGAGATCGGCGACCGACCCGACGCGCTCGGCGGCGAGACCCTCGGCGAGGTGTTGCTGCGGGTCCACCGCTCGTACCTCGACGCAGTGCAGGCGCTCGTCGCGGGCGATCTCGCGCACGGGTTCGCGCACGTCACCGGCGGCGGGATCGAGGGCAACACGCGCCGGATCGTGCCCGACGGGCTGGGGCCGGAGATCGACTGGCAGAGCTGGGAGCGGCCGGCGATCTTCGAGCTGATCGGGCGGCTCGGGGACGTGCCCGAGGAGGACCTGCGGAGCACCTTCAACCTCGGCGCGGGCCTCGTCGCCGTCGTCCCGCCGGAGAAAAAGGACGAGGCCGTGGCCGTGTGGCGGGCGATGGGGGAGAGGCCGTTCGAGATCGGCCGGGTCACGG
Source organism: Rhodothermales bacterium (assembly GCA_038232975.1). GTDB lineage: Bacteria > Bacteroidota > Rhodothermia > Rhodothermales > JANQRZ01 > JANQRZ01. The sequence goes on along the minus strand of JBBSMV010000020.1, from coordinate 318 downwards.
GGTAGGGGCGCACGGCCGTGCGCCCACGGAAACAATCACTCAACCTGCGCTATGCCCGACCTCGCCGCCAAACCGATCGCCGTGCTCGGGGCCGGGAGCTGGGGGACGGCACTCGCCCACAGCCTCGCCGTCTACGGCGGCCACGCCGTCCGCCTCTGGGCGCGGCGGCCCGGCCTCGTCGAGACCGTCCGGCGCGAGCGGCGGAACCTCGAAGACCTCCCGAACGCCGTGCTCCCCGAGCGCGTCGCGGTGACCTCGGACCTCGAAGAGGCCGTGGACGGCTGCGCGCTCGTCGTCTTCGCCACGCCCTCGCAGTCG
>JBBSMV010000019.1:0-18477 GCA_038232975.1 Rhodothermales bacterium | reverse complement strand
TGAACGACGAGCGCGACATCGGCGACGTGTTCACGGCGTGGGCGTCGATCCCAACCGGCGAGCCAACGCCACGCGCGCTCCACGCGATCTTCGGGGTCGAGCTGCGGCCGACGCCCCGGCTCCTGCTCGGGGCCGAAGGCTACGCGAAGCAGCTCGCCGACATGCAGGTGCTCCTCGGCGAGCGCGGCCTCGTCCGCTCCCACGGCGAGGTCTACGGCCTCGACCTGCGGACGTCGTGGCAGTACGCGGGGCTGTCGCTCCTCGCCACGTACGGCCTCTCGGCCTCGACCTACCACAACGCCCGCGAGGACTACCGCCCACCGCACGACCGACGCCACCGGCTGAACCTCGCAGGGGCGTGGCAGCGCGGGCCGTGGCGGCTCGCCGCGCGGTGGCAGCTCACGTCGGGCCGCCCTTTCACCCGGCTCGTCGGCGTCTACAACGACCTCGGCACGCCCGACGGCGACGGCGACTTTCTGACCGACCCGGGCTCGCCGACGGTGCTGCCCGAGGCCGCGCCCTTCCGCGGGCTGACACCGTCTTACTACCGCCTCGACCTCTCCGCCGAGCGCGACGTCAACCTCGGCCCCGCCATGCTCACGCTCCAGGCCAGCGTCATCAACGCCACCGACCGCGCCAACTTCTTCTACTACGACGCCCTCCGCGCCGACCGCGTGGACCAGCTCCCCCTGATCCCGTCGCTCGGCCTCCGCGTCGCCTTTGAATGAGCAGCAAGAGACAGGAAAGAAAAGAGGGAGGAGATAGAAAAGAGAGACGCTCTCTCTTCCTTCTCCTCCCTCTCCTGGCCGTCCTCGCCGGGTGCAGCGAGGCCTTCGACCCGTTCGTCGCGTCCGACCAGACGTTTGCGCTCTACGGGGTGCTCGACGCGCGGCGGGACACGCAGTCCGTCCGCGTTCAGCCCATCGCCGAGGCGGAAAACACCGAGGGCACGGTGGAGGCGCGCGTGACCTCGACCGACCTCGCGGCCGGCGAGACGCTCGTCTGGCAGGACTCAGTCGTGCAGCTCGACGACGGGACGCCCGGCACGGTCTTCTTCGCGCCCTTTCGCCCGCTGCCCGGCCGCAGCTACCGGCTCGAAGCGAGCCGGCCGGCGGACGGCGCGAGCAGCTCCGCCGAAGTCCGCCTCCCGGCCGAGCCGCCCTTCACGGCTGCCCCGCCCACCATGATCGGCACGATCATCTCGCAGCGGTTGACCATCGAGAGCGTGGAGCCGCCGAGCGGCGTCGTGGTGACTTATACCGTGCAGCCGGTCGGGGCCGCGCAGCCGCTCCGCTTTGCCGTCTCCTACGAGGCACGGCCCGTGCGGGCCGGGGTGGGCTTCGACGTTCTCGTCTCGCTCGCGCGCGACGCCGCGAACATCCTGTCGCGCTTCGAGGAAGGCACCGAGGTCGCCCTCCTCGGCCTGGAATTGACCTATGACCTGGTAGACGAGGCGGCCGCGCCGGTCATCGGCGGGATCGGGCAGATCGGCACGGTAGCATCGTTCACGGACGAGTGGACGCTCGCCTCCGAGCTCGTCCGGGCGATCGGCTTCGTGGACGGACAGGGCGGGGGGTGATGGAACCGTGATGGCGGCACGCGCGCAGCGCGTTAGCTTCAGCCCTACTCGACATTCGATACTCGCACCTCGGCGTTTGTGAACGTCCTCGTCATCATCCCGGCCTTCAACGAGGCGCGCTCCATCGGCCGCGTCGTCGCTGACATCCCCGACGGCGTAGCCGAGGTCGTGGTCGTCAACAACGCTTCGACCGACGAGACCGAGCGCAACGCCGAGGCTGCCGGGGCGACGGTGCTGCGCGAGGAGCGGCAGGGCTACGGCTGGGCGTGCCTGCGCGGGATCGAGTACGCCAAAACCCGCCGGCCCGACGTGGTCGTCTTCCTCGACGGCGACTACTCCGACCACCCCGACGAGATGGACCGCCTGCTCGCCCCGATCCGGCGCGGCGAGGCCGACTTCGTCGTCGGCTCGCGGATGACGGGCGCGCGCGAGCCGGGGGCGATGCTGCCGCAGGCGCTCGTCGGCAACCGGCTGGCGTGCGCGCTGATGCGCCTCCTGTGGGGCGCGCGCTTCACCGACCTCGGCCCCTTCCGCGCGGTCCGCTTCGCCGACCTGCTCGCGCTCGGGATGCGCGACACGACCTACGGCTGGACCGTCGAGATGCAGATCAAGGCTGTGCGCGCCGGGCTGCGCTGCGCCGAGGTCCCGGTCTCGTACCGAAAGCGGATCGGGGTCTCCAAGATCACCGGCACCCTCGCGGGCACGGCGAAGGCGTCGGCCAAGATCCTGTGGACCATCGCCCGCTACGCCGTCGCCCCGGTGCGGCGGGTTGCGACCGACGAGACGTGAGCAGAGAAAGCGAGGGGGCTGGCGGCGGACACCGGAAGGGCTTCTGGAACTTTGGTCCTGCCCTTCGATTCAGTATCTTGGGTCCCCGATTTTTGCCCCGTCCTCTCGTTCACCACGACCTGGCGATCATGCACTATAAGATCTGGTTCAACGGCCAACTCGTCCCCTTCGAAGATGCGACGATCCACGTCCTCTCCCACGTCGTCCACTACGGCTCGTCCGTGTTCGAGGGCATCCGCTGCTACCAGACCGAGCGCGGCCCGGCCATATTCCGGCTCGAGGAGCACATGCAGCGGCTCCTCGACTCGGCCAAGATCCACCGGATGGAGATCGGCTACTCGCTCGACGAGCTGTGCGAGGCGGGCGTCGAGACCGTCGCCGCGAGCGGCCTCGACGCGTGCTACCTCCGCCCGCTCGTCTTCCGGGGGCACGGCCCGATGGGCGTCAACCCGCTCAAGAACCCGGTCGAGACCGTGATCGCGGTGTGGGAGTGGGGCAAGTACCTCGGGCCAGAGGCCCTCGAGCAGGGCGTCGACGTGCAGGTCTCCTCCTGGAACCGGAACGCGCCCAACACGACCCCGTCGCTGGCGAAGGCCGGGGCCAACTACCTCAACGCGGCCCTCATCAAGATGGAGGCCATCAAGAACGGCTTCACCGAGGGCATCGCCCTCAGCGTGGACGGCCTGCTCTCGGAGGGCAGCGGCGAGAACCTGTTCGTCGTCAAGGGCGGCCGGCTCTACACGCCGCCGACGGGCCTCTCGGTCCTCCCCGGCATCACGCGCGATACCATCATCACACTCGCCCGGGAGCGCGGCTACGGGGTCGAGGAGAAGCTGATCCCGCGCGAGGCGCTCTACATCGCCGACGAGCTGTTCTTCACCGGCACCGCCGCCGAGGTCACCCCCATCCGCTCGGTCGACCACATCACCGTCGGCCAGGGCCGGCGCGGGCCGATCACCGAGGAGCTGCAAGCCGCTTACCTCGACGCCGTCGAAGGCCGCTCCGAGCACGACGAGTGGCTCACGCCCGTGGCCTCGAAGCCCGTCTCGGAGGCAGTGGCACCGGGGACCGAGGAGGTCACAGCTTAGAGCAGGGAGGAGACAGAAGAGAAAGAGGAGAGAGAAAAGAAAGCCTTTCTCAAGACGCTCCTAGCCGGAGCTTTTCGAGGAGGTCCGAAAGCGTCCGGTGCTCCTCGGCGCTGAGGCCGTCGGTGAGGCCGCGGATCGTCGCGTTGACCGGCTCGTCGAGCGTGCGCAGCCGCTTCAGCCCGGCCTCCGTGATCCAGACCTCGACGACGCGGCCGTCGTAGTCGGCGCGGCAGCGCCCGACGAGGCCGGCGGCCCCGAGCCGGTCGAGCAGGCGCGTCACGTCGGGGGTCGGGTCCATCAGGCGCTCGCCGATGTAGCGGCACGTCGCCCGCTCAGGGTGGCGGCCCCGCAGAATCCGCAGCACGTTGTACTGCGACGGGGTCAGGCCGAACGCGCCCATCGTGCGCGCCAGCTCGCTCATGACGCGGGGGTAGGTGACGAGGACGTTCAGCAGCGCCTCGTGCCCCGGCGAGGCGAAGCGGTTCTGCTTGATCAGGTCGGCCAGCGTGCTCATGCGCTCGGCACGGGGAGGTGTCTGCATAGAGATGGGGAGCCCTACCTTTGTTCCGGTCACACCGCCGCGGGCAGCTCGAACGAGAACGACGAGCCATAATCAGGCCGGCTTTCGATGCGGAGCCGCTGCCCGTGCGCCTCGAGGATGTGCTTGACGATGGCGAGGCCCAGCCCGGTGCCGCCCTGCGCCCGGCTCCGGCTCCGGTCCACGCGGTAGAAGCGCTCGGTCAGGCGCGGAATCTCCTCCGGCGGAATCCCGATCCCGTCGTCGACGACCCCGACGCGAACGGTCCCCGCCGGGGTCGCCCGCGCCGCGATCTCGATGCGCCCGCCCGGATTGTTGTACTTGATCGCGTTGTCAACCAGGTTGACGAGCACCTGGCGGAGTTGGTCCCGGTCGCCGGTGACGCGCGGCAGGTCGGCCGGCACGCGCTGGAGGACGGTCACCGCCTTCGCCTCGGCCACCGGCTCCAGGGCCTCGGCGGCCTCGTCGACGAGCGCGGCCAAGTCGAACGCCACGTGCGTCATCTGGAGCTCGCCGCTCTCGATCCGCGAGATCGCCAGCAGGTCGCGCGCCAGGTGGTTCAGCCGGAGCGCGTTGCGCCCGATCTTGGCGATGAACCGGCGGTTGACGGCCGGGTCGTCCACGGCCCCGTCGAGGAGCTGCTCGGCGAAGCCGGAGATGATGAAGATGGGCGTCTTGAGCTCATGCGAGACGTTGCCCAGGAACTCGCGCCGGTAGTCTTCGAGCTCTTCGAGCCGCTCGATCTCCTGCTGGAGGGTACGCCCGGCGCGGTAGACCTGCCAGAGGAGCTCGTCGAGCTCGTCGCGGTCCTCGGCCGAGCGGATCTGGCCGAGCGCCTCGAACCGGCGCTTGCGGGCCGAGCGGAGCGTGGCCCGCGCCAGCTCCAGCCGCTGCGCCACGAGCGTCTGCACGGCGCTGTAGGCCGCCAGCCCGGCCGCGAGGCCGACGAGCGGGGCCGCCGCGAAGCCCCACGCCGGCACCGCGAGCAGCACACCGAAGGCGACCGCTGCGGTCGCAGCCCCGGTGACGGCGGCCGTCTTGAGCGCGAGCCGGTTGACCCGGCGCACAGGCGGCGCATCGAGCGGATCGGCAGGGGGAGCGTCGGCCACAGCGTGTCGGGGAGCGGGCGAAGCCCGAAGCTACGGCCTGCCGGGCCACGCAGCCCCGAGGCTAGAGCGACTCGGCCAGCTTGTAGCCGATGCCCTTGACCGTCTCGATGTGGTCGCTGCCGAGCTTCTCCCTGATCTTGCGGACGTGGACGTCCACCGTCCGGTCGACGACGTAGACGTCCGGTCCCCAGACCTGGTTGAGCAGCTCCTCGCGGGTGAACACCCGGCCGGGGTGCGAGGCCAGGAAGTAGAGCAGCTCGAACTCCTTGCGCGGCAGGCGGAACTCCTCGGTCGCGCCCTCGGCCTCGCGCGTGACGAGGTAGCGGTCGCGGTCGATCACGAGGTCGTGGACGCGGAGCTGGCTCGTGGTGGCGGCCTCGGCGCGCTCGCTGCGGCGCAGGAGCGCGCGCACGCGCGAGACCAGGAGGTTCGGCGAGGTCGGCTTGGTGAGGTAGTCGTCGGCCCCGGCGTCGAGGCCGAGGATCTCGTCGCGCTCCTCGCCGCGCGCCGTCAGCATCAGGATCGGGACGAGGCGGAGGTTGGCCTCCTCGCGCAGGCGCTGGCAGGTCTCGATGCCGTCCATCTTCGGCATCATGATGTCGAGCACGACGAGGTCCGGCCGCTCAGCCTTCGCCACGCGGAGCGCCTCGGCCCCGTCCTGGGCCGTGAGCACGTCGAAGCCCTCGCGGCGCAGCGCGTAGGAGAGCAGCTCGAGCAGGTCTTCTTCGTCGTCGACGAGCAGGACGGTGCCGGAGGAAAGCTCGAACGAAGGGTCGGCCACGGCGAGAGTGGGAGAGGTGGATGGAGCCGGAGCTTGAAGCTACCCCGGCCCGCCGGCTCCCACTTTACGCCAGCGTTAAGAGAGCAGGAGAGGGAAAAGAGAGAAGAGAGGGAGGGGCAGGCCACTGTCTCCTCTTTCTCTTCCCTCTCCTCTTTCTTCTCTCTCCTTCTACCGCAGGGCCAAGCGGATCAGCTCCTCGGCCGTCACCGCGCCGTCGTGCTCGCGGAGGGCCTTGCGGATGCGCTTCTCGGCCTCGGCGCGGGCGAAGCCGAGCGATTCGAGCGCCGCGCGGGCATCGGCCCGGACGCTCGCCGTGCCGTCGCCGCCGACGGCTGTCGCGCCCTCGAACCCGTCGAGGTCGGCCAGTCGGTCCTTCAGCTCGACCACGAGCCGCTCGGCGGTCTTCTTGCCGACGCCCGGAATCCGGGTCAGCACGCTGGCGTCGCCCTCGAGGATGTGGTCGCGGAGGGCGTCCGGCGACATCGCCGAGAGCGCCGCGAGCGCGAGCTTCGGCCCGACGCCGGAGACGCCGATCATCGTGCGGAACAGCGTCCGCTCGGCGTCGGTGGCGAAGCCGAAGAGGATCGCGGCGTCCTCGCGGACGTGGTGGTGCGCCAGGAGCTTGACCGGCTTGCCCGGCGCGGGCAGCTTCTCGAACGACGAGGTCGGGATCAGCAGCGCGTAGCCCAGCCCCTGCACGTCCACGACGGCCTCGGTGGGCGATTTCTGGGCGAGCGTGCCGGAGACGTAGGTGATCACGAGTGGAGGCGGAAGTCAGGGAGTGCGAACCGGGAAAAGGTACGCGCGCACAGTGACAGCGAAGGGTCAGTCGGCCGTCGCCGCGTGGGGCAGCGAGCGCGTGCGGCGCATCACGATGGGGATGCGGCGGCCGTGCCCGAACGCTTTTGTGCTCACGCGAAGGCCGGGCGCGGCCTGTCGCCGCTTGTACTCGTTCCGGTCCACCATCCCGAGGATTTTGGCGACGAGGCCCGGCGCGAAGCCGGTCCGCTGGACGATCTCACGGAGGTCGAGCAGCTCCTCGACGTAGAGCTGAAGGATGAGGTCGAGCACCTCGTAGGGCGGGAGCGAGTCGCTGTCCTGCTGCCCCGGCCGCAGCTCGGCGCTCGGCGGCTTGGTGATCGTGGCCTCGGGGATGAGGGCGTGGCCCGCCCGCTCGTTGATACGCTCATTGATGAAGTGGGCGAGGGCGTAGACCTGCGTCTTAAACACGTCGGAGAGGACCGCGAGGCCGCCCGACATGTCGCCGTAGAGCGTGGCGTAGCCGACGGCCATCTCGCTCTTGTTGCCGGTGGTGAGCAGGAGGTAGCCGAACTTGTTCGAGACCGCCATCAACGTCACGCCCCGCGCTCGTGCCTGCACGTTTTCCTCGGCCACGCCCGCGTCGGTCCCCTCGAAGAGCGGCGCGAGCATCGTTGCGAAGGCATCAACGGCCGGGACGATGGGCACCTCGTGGAAGGCGATCCCGAGGTTGCCGGCGAGCGTCCGCGAGTCCTCCACCGACCCCGACGACGAATACTTCGACGGCATCGTGACCCCGACGACGCGCTCCGCCCCGAGCGCCGCTACGGCGAGCGCGCACGTTACCGCCGAGTCGATCCCGCCGCTCAGCCCGACGAGCGCCTTCTCGAACGCGCCCGTCTTCTCGAAGTAGTCCCGGATGCCGAGCACGAGGGCGTCGTGCAGGTCCTCGGTCGGCTCGTGACGCATCGGGCACAAGGCCGTGTCCGCTTCGGTATCCCACACGAGGAGCGCCTCCTCGAAGCTCGGGGCGCACAGGATGCGCGTGCCGTCGGCGGCGTGGACCCGGCTGTCGCCGTCGAAGACGATCTCGGTGTTGGCCCCGACCTGGTTGACGAGGACGAACGGCAGCCCGTGCTCGCGGCAGCTCTCGGCGATGACGGCGTTGCGGGCGGCGTGCTTGCCGAGGGCGAACGGCGAGGCCGAGATGTTGACGTAGAGGTCGGCCCCGGCCTCGGCGAGCGCGTCAATCGGGTTGGCGTCGTAGAGGTGGACGGCGGCGTGCTCCTCGTTATTCCACATGTCCTCGCAGACGTGCAGCCCGAGCCGTACCCCGCGAAACGGGACCGGCCGGCACGCGTCGCCCGGCTCGAAGTAGCGGTATTCGTCAAACACGTCGTAGGTCGGCAGCAGGACCTTGTGGACCTCGGCGACCTTCTGCCCGCCCTCGAAGAGCAGCGCCGCGTTGAAGAGCCGCTTCCCGACCGGCTCCGGGTTCCGCACCGGTGCCCCGATGAGCACGCCTATCTCCTGCGGCACCTCGGCCGCGATGCGCGCGACGGCCGCCTCCACGTCGTCCATGAACGCGGAGCTTTCGAGCAGGTCGAGCGGCGGGTAGCCCGTGACGCACAGCTCGGGGAAGACGGCGAGGTCAACTCCCCGCACCGACGCGCGCTTGGCGAAGCGGATGACCTTCGCGGCGTTGCCTTCGAGGTCGCCGACGGTCGGGTTGATCTGGCAGAGGGCGATCTTCATACGGGGGACAAAGGACGCTAGACAGGGGCAGCCTCGACTGGAATACCGTAGGGACAAGGCGTGCCTTGTCCGGTTCGAGGACAGAGGACCGTACTGCTACGGCTCACCCGGTGCTGCGCTCCCAGAGTTACATTGTGGAAATCAGAGAACGCACCGGTGAACTACCGAGACATCATCACCCTTGAACCCAGCAAGCGCGGCGGCAAGCCCTGCATTCGCGGTATGCGGATCACCGTCTACGACGTGCTCAGCTACCTCGCCTCGGGCATGAACGTCGAGGAGGTGTTGAGTGATTTTCCCTATCTGACGCGGGACGACGTACTCGCCGCACTGAGCTATGCGGCTGAGCGGGAGCGCACGGGGACGGTGGCAGGCTGATGAAAGGAGACGCCCGGCGGCTAGACAACTCCGACTGCGAACCGTTCGACGACCGGCCGCCCGCAGGGGACGAGGCCGGCCCGCCCGGCTCGCCGGGGGCGGATGCCACGCCCGAGAGCGGGACCGAGGCGGCGCTCGAAGCCGAGGGCCGGCTCGAGGCGGAGGGTAAGACGCCCGCTACGAAGTACATGCCGCCCGAGGAGCGGCGCGAGAGCGCGGCGGGCCTCGTCGCCGGCGGCATCCTGCTGAGCCGGCTCATCGGGTTCGTCCGCGAGCGCGCCATCGGCTACTTCTTCGGGGTCGGCCCCCACGCCGACGTCTTCCGCGTGGCCCTCCGCGCGCCGAACCTGCTGCAGAACCTCCTCGGCGAGGGGACCATCTCGGCGGCCTTCATCCCGATCTACAGCCGGATGCTCCAGGAGGGGCGGCCCGAGGACGCCGGGCGCTTCGCCGGGGCCGTGCTCGGGCTGCTCGCCGCGCTCACCGCCGTCCTCGTCACGACCGGCGTGCTGCTCGCCGAGCCGCTGACGGCGCTCCTCCAACCGGGCTGGCTCGGCGACGCCGACAAGGTGGTCGCGGGCGAGATCGCCGTGGACCGCTTCGCCCTCTCGGTGCGCGCCGTGCGGATCACGTTCCCGATGACGGGCCTGCTGGTGCTCAGCGCGTGGGCACTCGGGGTGCTCAACAGCCACCGCAAGTTCTTCCTGCCCTACTTCGCGCCGGTCTTCTGGAACGCCGCCATCATCAGCGCGCTGATCTGGGCCGGGTTCACGTTCTTCGAGGACCCGACCGCGCTCGACGCGCTCGACGTGATCCCGGTCGGCGCGCTCAACCGGCTGCTCTTCGCCGGGCTGTGGGGGGCGCTCGTCGGCGGGGCGTTGCAGGTCGGGGTCCAGCTCCCGACGGTGCTCCGGGTGATCCGCGGCTTCCGGCCGTCGCTCTCGGCGAAGGTCGAGGGCGTCAAGCAGAGCTTCCGGGCGTTCCTGCCGGTCGTCGCCGGGCGCGGGGTCTACCAGATTTCGGGCTACCTCGACCTGCTGCTCGCCGGGTTCGCCGCCGTCGGGGCGGTCTCGGCGCTGACCTACGCGCAGGTGCTCTACACGCTGCCGGTGTCGCTCTTTGCGATGAGCGTCGCCGCCAGCGAGCTGCCCGAGCTGTCCCGCCTCTCGCACGCCCAGCCGGAGGCGTTCCTCGGCCGGATCGACCGCTCGCTCCGGCAGATTCTGTTCATGATCGTCCCGAGTGTGGTCGGCTTCCTCGTCTTCGGCTTCCTCGTCGTGGCGGTGCTCTACCAGACCGGCTCGTTCGGCCTCGCCGATACGTGGCTGGTCTACTTCGTCCTCGGGGCCTACGCCCTCGGCCTGCTCGCCACGACGATCTCGCGCCTCCTCCAGAACGCCTTTTACGCCCTCGACGACACGAAGACGCCGGCGAAGATCGCGGTCGTCCGGGTCGTGGTCTCGGCGGCCGTCGGGGCCGGGCTGATGGTCGTGCTGGACCGCTACAGCGTGCCGGACATCACCGGGGTGCCGGCTGAGGGGCGGGCGCTGCGCCTCGGCGCGGTCGGCCTCGCGCTCGGGGCGAGCCTCGGCGCGTGGGTCGAGCTGGGGCGACTGCGGGCGGCGCTTCGGGCGCAGGTGCCGGCCTTCCGGCTGCCGTGGCGGCGGGTGGCAGCGATGTCGGGCGTCGCGCTCGGGGCGGCGGTTCCGGCCGGGCTGCTGCGCTGGCTCGTCCCGGCCGAGCCGTTCCCGGTGTGGGCCTACGGCGCGGTCGTCCTCGCGGTCTACGGGCTGGGCTACCTCGCCTTCGCGCACGTTCTCGGCTTCGAGGAGGGCGCGTCGTGGACGGGCAAGTTCACGCGCCGGTTCAAGAAGTGAGTCGAGGGTCGGGAGTCGGAGGTCGGGAGTCTAGGGGAGCGAGCACGGCGCGGGATGCCCAGGCGATCTTCGAGGCAGCCGTGTCGGGCGCGCAGCCGGCGGCGCTGCTGCGCGACGTGCGGCTCGCGGACCTCCTCGACCGGCCGCTCGGTGCGTTCCGGCGTGTCGTGCTCGTCGGGGCGGGCAAGGCGGCGATGGCGATGGCGGGCGTGCTGGAGCTGCGGCTCGGGGACCGGATTGATGAGGGCCTCGTCGTGGTGCCGCACGGCTACCGGGCGACGGCCCCGGCGGGGCAGCCCGCGCCGCGGCGGACCGAGGTCGTTGAGGCCGGGCACCCGGTGCCGGACGTGGCGGGGGTGGAGGCCGCGCATCGCACGCTAGACCTTGCCGAGAAGCTCGGGGCGGACGATCTCCTCCTCGTCGCGCTCTCCGGCGGCGGGTCGGCGCTCTGGCCTGCCTTCGCTGAAGGCATCACGCTCGACGATGCGCAGCGGACGTTTCGGCTGCTGCTGCACAGCGGGGCCGATATCGCGGCCGTCAACACGGTCCGCCGGCAGCTTTCGCGCATCGGCGGCGGCAAGCTCACGCGCGCCGCGCACCCGGCGACGGTCCTCACGCTCGTGGTCTCCGACGTGGTCGGCGACGATCTCGGTACCATCGCCAGCGGCCCGACGGTGCCGGACCCGACGACGCGCGCCGACGCCCTCGCCGTGCTCGAACGGTTCGGACTGACTGACCGGGTGCCCCCCTCCGTGCGGGCGACGCTGGCGCAGCACACAGCGGGGCCTGCGCTGCCGGAGGCCGAGCGCGTGCGGACGGTCCTCGTCGGGTCGAACCGGGACGCCCTCGCGGCGGCGCAGGCGGAGGCCGAGCGACGAGGCTACGCGGTGCACCTCTACCCCGGCCCCGTCACGGGCGAGGCCCGCGAGGCCGGGCGGCGGCTGGCGCGTGAGGCGCTCGCGGCCGAAGCCGACGTGCCGACGTGCCTGCTCTGGGGCGGCGAGACGACCGTCACGGTGCGCGGCGACGGGCGCGGCGGGCGGAACCAGGAGCTCGCCCTCGCCGCCGCCCTCGCGCTCGACGGCACCGGACGCGCCGTCCTCCTCCTGAGCGGCGGCACCGACGGGGTAGACGGGCCGACGGACGCGGCCGGCGCGTGGGCCTCGCCGCAGACCCTCAGGCAGGCTCGGGCGCTCGGCCTCGACGCGGCGGCGCACCTCGGCGCGAACGACGCCTATCCGTTCTTCGACACGCTCGGCCACCTCGTCCGGACAGGACCGACGCACACGAACGTCGCCGACGTGCAGGTCGCGCTCGTCCGCCCGTCGTAGCTTCGATCCAAAATCCCCAGCCCAAAATCTAAAACCGCCCTGTGGGTCGGATCACCAACACCGGCGAGACACCGGCTAAGAAGCGACGGGCGCACGTTCGCTCCTGCGCCGAGGTGCTGCGCCTGCTCGCCCAGAACGAGGGCCTCGCCTCGGGCCGCTTCGACGCCGAGGCGAAGGACCAGGCGGCGTTCCTCGCCCTCCACCTGCGCGGCATCTACGAGACGATTGACGAGAGCGCCCACGCCTGGGACGACCGGAACTACTGGAAGAAGGCCGAGGCGCTCCGCGAGACCTGGCGCTGGAGCCGGACGGCCGCCCGCGCCCTCGAAGCCCTCGTGCTCGGGGACCGCTGGGCCGAGGTGCCGCCGGTGCTCATCTCCCTCATCCCGCACTTCGCCGACGTGACGATCCACGCGCTCACGCGCGACGCCGACTGGTGGTGCGGCGCGCACCGCGCCCTCCGGCGGCAAGCCGACACGCCGGCTCGGTGAGACGGGTGCCAGTCCTCGGGCGAACGGCCGTTCGCCCCTACGGGTGCCCCGCGCATCGCCCTTGTCACCCTCCCTCCATTCCTCCCACGCCAAACCAAACCGTGCGCGAAGCGCACCTCACCCCCCGTGGAGCCGCTCGCCTTCCCCGCCACCGGCCCGTTCGACGTGCGCCGCCGCGACGACGGGCGGCTCGTGATCCTCGACGCGGTGCGGCGGAAGTACGTCCGCCTGACGCCCGAGGAGTGGGTCCGCCAGCACCTCGTCCGCCTGCTCACCGAGGCGCTCGGCTACCCGGCCGGGCTGCTCGCCGTCGAGAAGAAGCTCGAGGCCGTCGGCGGGCCGCGCCGGGCCGACCTCGTGGCCTACGGCCGGGCGTCCGGGGGCGACCTGCGCCCGCTCCTGATCGCCGAGTGCAAGGCCCCGGCGGTGAAGCTGACGCAGGCCGTCTTCGACCAGGTCTCGCGCTACAACACGGTCGCGCTCGCGCCCCACCTCGTGGTCACGAACGGGCGGGCGCACTACTGCTGGACCGTGGACCGCGTCGCGGGGACGTTCCGTTTTCTAGAAGCGGTTCCGCCGTTCCGAACGCTCGCCGGGTCCGGGGCGTAGCTTGGGCACCCTGCCCACATCGCCAGGCCCGCGCTGCCATGCCCCGCCTCTCGCTGCTCGTCCTCGCCTGTGCCCTCGCCGCCGGCTGCTCCGACCGCTCCGACCCCGCCCCGGACCCCGCTGCCCTGCCCCCGTCGGCCGAGCCGGCCGTGGATGGGGCGGACGGCTCGGCCGTCTCGTTCACCGTGCGAGGTCTCTACCTCGGCGCGGTCTACGACAGCGCCGCCGCCGTCATCAGCCACGAGGCGGTCCCCGGCTTCATGGACGCCATGCGGATGCAGCTCCGCGTCGCCGAGCCGGCGGAGCTGCGCGGGCTGCGCGCGGGCGACAAGATCCGCTTCCGCCTCGCCGACAACGGCAGCGGCTACCGCGTCCACGACCTCGAGGCGCTGCCGCCTGACACGCCGCTTGAGCTGGCCGACTTTGGGGCCGATGCTGTCCCACCCGAGGCCTCGGTAGACGGTGGCGTTGAGTGATGGGGAGATTCGCCGATGGGGTGATGTGAGGATCAACCAGCGAATCGGCGAATCTCCCAGTCGGCCCATCGCCGTCGCACCGCCCACCGTATTTTAACGCCCCTTCCCCACCCCTCCTCCCGGCTCCTTATGAGTTCCATCACCGAGCGCCTTGCCTCGCTCCTCGAGCGCACGCCGCCCTTCGACCACCTCAGCCCTGCCGAGCGCCAGAGCCTGATCGGCGACACGACGCTCGAGATCTACGAGCCGGGCGAGGTCATCCTCCAGCAAGGCTCGGACATCCACCGCGCGCTCTACGTCGTCGAGTCCGGTCTCGTCCGGCTCTTCGACGAGAACGAGGGCCGGCTCATCAATATGGTCGGCGAGGGGTCGCTCTTCGGGTCCTACGGGCTGCTCCAGGGCAGCATCCTCCCCTACGAGGCGACGGCCGTCGAGCCGACCGTCTGCGCGCTGCTCTCGGCCGAGCACTTCAACGCGCTCTACAAGAGCGACCCGACGTTCGCGGCCTACTTCGACGAGGACCTCAAGCACTACGTCCGCACGCTCGACACCGAGGTGGACGCCAGCGGCGCGTTCCTGCTCTTCGACACCCGCCTGGCCGACGTGGTCTACCGCGAGGCGCTCTCGCTCGGGCCGAAGGCGACGGTGCAGGAGGCCGCGCGGCTCATGCGCGACCACGAGGACGACACCGTCCTGGTCGTCGAGAACGGCAGCGCGCTCGGCCTCGTCACCGAGGGCGACATCGTCAACGAGATCGTCGCCTCGGGGACCTCGCCGCAGACGCCGGTGATGGACCTCGTCCCGCGCCCGCCGATCGCGCTGCTCGGCACGGACCGCCTCTTCGACGCCGTCCGCGTGATGATGGAGTACCGCATCCGCCGCGTCGTCGTCACCGAGGCCGACGCGGTCCTCGGCGTCGTCACCGCCGAGGACATCGCCCACTTCCGCGGCCTCGACCCCGTGGCGACGGTCGAGCGGCTCGAAAAGGCCCGCACCGTCAAGGAGCTCGGCACGATCCGGGGCGAGTCCAACCGCCGGCTCTTCCGGCTCTACCAGCAGGGCGTCCAGAGCGAGGCGCTGCTGGCGGTCGTCGCCGAGATGGACGACCAGCTCAAGGCCCGGCTGCTCCACCTCGTCGAGGAGCAGGCGCGCGCCGAGCAGCCGGACCTCGCCGTGGACCTGCCGTGGGCGTGGCTGGCCTTCGGCGCGCCCGGCCGCCGCGAGGCCGCGCTCTACACGAACCAGGCCAACGGCCTCGTCTACGCCGACCCGTCGAGCGAGGCCGAGGCCGAGCGCGCCGCCCGCTGGTTCGAGTTCCTCGCCGGGCGCGCCGTCGCCGCCCTGGGCGACGTCGGCATCCTGCCGAGCACGGCGGGCATCCTCGCCTCCGAGGCCCCGTTCCGGCAGCCGCTCCAGCAGTGGGTCGCCGCCTACGACCAGTGGATCGCCGGCAACGACCCCAACGCCTCGCTCCGCGCCGCCCCCTGCTTCGACCTGCGCGGCCTCTACGGCGACGACGAGCTGATCGACGCGCTCACGACGGCCATCCGGTCGCGCCTCGAGAACGGCCGCCGCCTGCTCGCCATCCTGATGCGCGGGGCGACCGAGGAGCGCCCGCCGCTCTCGTTCTTCGGCCGCTTCGAGCTCGAGCAGGGCGAGGGCCGCGAGGGCCTCAACCTCCGCGAGCGCGGCCTCAACCCGATCGTCCAGATGGCGCGCTCGCTCGCGCTCGAGGCGGGCTTCCTGCGCAGCACCAACACCTTCGACCGGCTCCGCCCCCTCCGCGAGGCGCTGCCGGAGCTCGAGCGCGAGGAGACGGCGCTGCTCGGCTCGTTCACGACGCTCTCGGACATCCACCTCCGCACCCAGATGCAGGCCGCCGAGACCGGCGTCACGCCCGGCGACCTGATCGACCCGGGCGCGCTCCACAAGAGCCAGCAGAACCTGCTCAAGGAGACCTTCAAGAAGGTCGACAAGGTGCAGCACGCCCTCCAGAACCGCTACGCGCGCAGCTAGCCTCCCATGAAGAGCATCCTCGTCCCCCTCGATTTCTCGGACGTGACGGAGCGCGTCCTCGACGTGGCGACCCGCCTCGGGGCCGGCTTCGGCAGCCGGCTCCGGCTGCTCCACGTCGCCGCCCCCGACGACGACACCGGCTTCGTCGGCTACGAGGCCGGGCCGCAGGTGGTGCGCGACCAGGTGGCGCACGAGCTTCGGGAGGAGCACCGCGCCCTCCAGCGCCTCGCCGAGCGCGTCGGGCAGCGCGGGCTGGAGGCCGAGGCCCTCTTCGTCCAGGGACCGACGATCGAGACGATTCTGGAGCAGGCCGACAAGATCGACGCCGACGTGATCGTGCTCGGCTCGCACGGCCACGGGGTGCTCCGCCGCGCGCTCCTCGGCAGCGTCAGCGAGGGCGTGATGCACCGCTCCGCGCGCCCGGTGCTCGTGGTGCCGGCGCGGAAGGACGCGGACGGATGAGGTGCCGGCATCGGTCTGAACGCCCAGGCTGCACGTCGTAGCGGCTGTCTACCGTGGGCCAGTGGAAAAGCCCCGGCGAGGTCTTCGGGAGGCGGGGTCAGGTGAAACAGGACCTCGAAGGAAAAAGAGGCAGAAGCGTGCCGGCCCCGGCAACTGTTGGGGGTCGGTGGCGTGGACAGGCTCTCCTCCACCTCCCGCGCCTTGTACTTCGCCCTCTGGTTTCTCGTCGCCGGCCTGCTGCTGACGCTGATGGCGCTGGCGGCGACCGAACTGCGACGCCTCCCGCTTTCAGCCTCGCAGTTCTACCTCCTCGTCGGGGTCGGCATCGGCCCCCTGGGCCTCGGCCTGCTCGTCGTGGACCCACTCGAGGACACGAAGACGCTCGAGGTGCTCTCCGAGATCGCCGTCACGCTGTCGCTCTTCGCGGCGGGCCTCAAGCTCAGGACGCCGCTGAGCGATGGCCGCTGGCGGCTCCCGCTCCGCCTCGCCACGGTCTCGATGACGGCGACCGTCGGCCTGGTGGCCGGCCTCGGCGTGTTCCTGCTCGGGCTGCCGCTAGGGGCGGCGGTCCTCCTCGGTGCCATCCTCGCGCCGACCGATCCCGTCCTGGCGGCCGACGTGCAGGTGGAGAAGCCGACCGACCGCGACCGCCTCCGCTTCAGCCTCACCGGCGAGGCCGGGTTCAACGACGGGGCAGCCTTCCCGTTTGTGATGCTCGGCCTCGGGCTGCTCGGGCTGCACGAGCTGGGCGACTGGGGCTGGCGCTGGCTGGCAGTGGACGTGGTCTGGGCCGTCTTCGGAGGGATCGGGATCGGCGCGGCGCTCGGCCTGGCCGTGGGACGCCTCGTGGTGCACCTCCGGCGCGAGCACGAGGAGGCCGTCGGGACGGACGACTTCCTCGCGCTTGGCCTCGTCGCCTTGAGCTACGGCCTCGCGCTGCTCGTCGGCACCTACGCCTTTCTGGCGGTCTTCGCCGCCGGCCTCGCCCTCCGCTTCGAGGAGCGCCGCCACACCGGCGACGAGCCGGCCGACGAGGTCGAGGCCCTCGCCCAGCACGGCTAGGCGGAGGAGGTGGCAACCGGGGCTGAGACCGCGCCGGCCTACATGGCGTCGGCCGTGCTCGGGTTCGCCGAGCAGTTCGAGCGGATCGGGGCGGTCGCGCTCGTGGTCCTCGTGGGGGCGCTGCTGACGCAGGCGGCGTGGACGTGGGAGGCGGCGCTTTTCGTGGCGCTCCTGCTCGTGGTGGTCCGTCCCCTCGCCGTCGCCGTCGGACTGTGGGGGAGCGAGCTGTCGGGCGTGCAGCGCGGCCTCGTCTCGTGGTTCGGGATTCGGGGGATCGGCTCGGTCTACTACCTCATGTTCGCCGAGACGCACGGCCTCTACGACGGCTTCGCCGAGAACCTGCTCGGCCTCGTGCTGACGGCGATCACCGCGAGCATCGTCCTCCACGGCGTCTCGGTGACCCCGCTGATGGCGTGGTACCGCCGCCGCGCCGACCGCGAGGAGGAGCTCGCCGACGCGATTAAGGCCGAGCACGACAGGTAGGCGGCAGCCTCGCGCCGGAGGTCCGGCGGGCCGTCCAGCGGCGCACCGCTGCACCTTGACTCGAAAGTGTTACCGATGTGTCCGGTCTAATCCGTGCCCGGTCTAAACTGTTACCTATCTCCCCGGCTCCACATCGGCGGGGCTCACATGCTATGGTGCTGCGCAACCTGCTCCTCGCTAAGCCGGAGGAACCGAGCGGCGTTGTTGTAGAGGATATCTCGCTTTTGCTCCTCAGTCAGGAACGGGGCCTCCTCAACCGTCGCAATTGCTCGCTCGATCACGCCAGGCCATACCATCTGATCCGACCCGAACATCACCCGCTTCGCGAACCCCGCCTCTACGATCCCCTGGAGGAACCGATAGAACGTCTCCCGTGGTTGCGTGAAGGAGATGACACCCAGCCCCACATGCACCTGAGGATGCGTGTAGAGCATGGCAAGGAGATCGTCGAGCATGGGAAAGCCCGCATGCATGATGTAGACGCGGAGTCCGGGATGATGGACGAGCACCGGCTCCAGCGTGAGTGCACTATGGAGGTGGGCCCGGTAACCGTCCGGTCCCAAGTAATGCACGCCCGGCGGACCGGGCCCGATGTGAATCCCGACAGGAATGTCCATTTCTTCGGCGAGTGCCCAGTACGGCTCCATTCGCTCGTCGTCCGGCGCGATCCCGGCGTACTGGTTTGTCACCTCGGCTAACACCTCGACGCGGCCCGACTCGACGAGGGCACGTAGCGAGTCCGGTGTGACCGCCGTACGAGCGACGTTGAACTGGAGTCCTGGGATGAAGCGGTCCGGCGCTGCTTCCATCCATGTCGCCACGCGCTCGGGCGTCCCGCTCAACACACCGACGATGTTGCGCCGCTCCATGACTTCGATCGTCTGCTGCATCAAC